>NZ_LT965929.1:225000-525000 GCF_900239935.1 Pseudoalteromonas carrageenovora IAM 12662 | reverse complement strand
CTGCGTAACCGTATCTTCAAGCGTACGAGCAGATGCGCCTGGATACGTTGCTGTAATACTAATTGCCGGCGGTGCAATTGACGGATACTGAGCAATTGGCAAACTTTGAATCGCCAAAATACCCGCTAGCATCACTACTATTGCCAGTACCCATGCAAAAATGGGTCTGTCGATAAAAAATCGTGACATTAAAACTCTCCGTTATTGCGCGTTGTTGGCGCTAGTAGACGATTGCACTTCAGAAGGCGTAACTTGCGCTCCTGGACGAATTTTTTGTAAACCTTCTACAATTAATTTATCGCCATCGCTTAAACCGTCACTTACAAGCCAATTAGAGCCAATGGTTCTATCTACTTTTAATACGCGACTTTCTACTTTATTGTCTTTGCCTACCACCATAGCTGTTGGCTCGCCTTTATTATTTCGGCTTACACCACGCTGAGGAACTAAAATAGCATTGGCTTTAACACCCTCAACCACAGAGGCACGTGCATACATACCCGGTAATAAAAGTTTTTCAGGGTTAGGGAATTTAGCACGCAACGTGACAGAGCCCGTGCTTGGGTCAACGGTAACCTCAGAGAACTGCAACGTTCCTTTGTGAGAGTATGCAGAGCCATCTTCCATAGTTAATTCAACGTCAGTTTGGCTTTGAGCATCAATCCCTAAATTACCCGAAGCGAGTGCTTTTTTAAGCTGAGTAAGCTCGTTGCTGGATTGGGTTAAATCAATATAAATTGGGTCTAATTGAGTCACTGTTGCAAGTGCAGTGCTTTGATTAGCACTTACTAATGCACCTACTGTTACGCTTGATTTACTAATTTGGCCACTAATAGGAGAAGATACATGGCTGTAATCAAGGTTGATTTGCGCTGACTTTAATTGTGCTTTAGCCGTTAACAATTCAGCGTTTGCTTGTTTAGACGCTGCATCAGCTTCGTCAAAGTCTTGCTGGCTTACGGCTTTAATTTTTAATAGTTCGCTGTAACGAGACGCTTTTGATTTAGAGCTCGCAATACTTGCCTCCGCACGAGCAACGGCGGCTTCACTTGCGGCTAGGTCTGCTTCAAAAGTAGCAGGGTCAATTTGATAAAGAGCTTGACCTTTTTTAACCTCCTTACCTTCTTCGAATAATCGAGATTGCACAATACCGCTTACTTGCGGACGAATTTCAGCAATTTGAAATGCGCTAATACGACCAGGAAGCTCTTTTTTGAGAGTAAGCGCTTGGCTTTTTAATGTAATTACACCCACTGGAACAGCTTGAGGCGCTGATGCTTGTGACTGATCAGCCGCTTTATCACAACCAGTTAAAGCAACAGAACCAACGAGGGCTGATAATACAAATAAAGCGATGCGGGAACGCTGCATGTTAAATACCTTTTAGTTTAGAGTGAACGATCATTCTAAATTAAAACTGGCTGATTATGAATCTAAATTATGAGGAATTTACACAAACTTACACTCTTAAGTGTAATATACGTAATAGGTTGTATTTGATGTTAACGCAATGAAAACTTAAAAACATGAGTATGAAAATTAAACGTTTTAATATGTTGGCAGGCCTTTATATTTTAGGGACACATTTTTATCACAACAATAAAAAAGCCAAGCTTTTTAAGCTTGGCCATATATAAGTTTAGTTATATATACAATTAAGATAGAGAAGTGTGTGTACTTGGCTCTGGTATAACCCTTGATACTAATAATTGCTCAACTCTAATTCCCTCTACATCAACAACTTCAAATTTAAATCCTGAAAAAGTTAAATGCTCAGCCCGCTTAGGAATACGCTTCATGTTATAAATTAAAAAGCCTGCCACTGTTTCATAATGCATTTGCTCAGGAAACTCTTCAATATCTAGTACCTTAGCTAAATCGGTAATAGGTGTTAAGCCATCTACCAGCCATGAATTTTTATCGCGCTGTATAATTAATTCATCACCTTGGTGAGTGATCAAATCGCCCATAAACCCTTTCATCAAGTCTTTTACAGTTACAATACCGACAGAAAGTGCATATTCATTTACTACAACAGCAAACGGCTTAGCTGCACTTTTAAAGGCATTTAAGGCTTCAGATAGGCTTAATGTTTCTGGTAAATAAAACACATCTGTTTCAATCAGCTCTTGTTTAATATTAGCAGGCTCACCTTTTAATACTTGTCGTAGTATATCTTTTGATTCTACCGAGCCACGTAATTTATCTAAATTACCCGACACCACTAAAAAATGATTATGTGGGTGATCAATAATTTTTGTCGCTATATCGTGGCTACTTTCATTTAAATCAAAATACACAATTTGGTCGCGAGGAGTCATTACACTTGATAAAAACCGAGCTTCTAAATCAAAAACGTTACCTATTAGCTCATACTCTTGTTGCTGTAAGCTGCCGTACTCTGCGCCTGCATCCATCATTGCGACTATATCTTCGGTTGTTACTATGTCCTCTCGTTCAGCGGGTACTTTAAATAAACGCAGTACAAAGTTGGTTACACCATTAAAAAACATCACCAGCGGTGTAAGCGCAAACGTAACCCAGCGCATAATAGTTACCACTCTTACTGCAACAGCCTCAGGCATGATCATCGCTAAACGCTTTGGCATTAAATCGGCAAACAAAATAAAAAGTGAGGTGATAGTAAAAAATGAGAATAAAAAGCTAATTTTTTCTACGTGTGCGCCCTGATAAAAAATTACCAGTACACTTTTTACGTATGGAGATAGAGCTTGCTCACCGACGATACCACCTAAAATGGCAATCGCATTTAACGCGATTTGGATCATGGCAAAAAAGGCTCCAGGGTTTTCTTGCAGCTTAAGTACTGCCGCAGCCTTTACATTGCCTTCATCTGCCATTACACGCAGTTTTATTTTTCGCGACGCCGCAATTGCAATTTCTGACATAGCAAACAACGCACTGATCAAGATCAACAAGCTAATCCCGATTAAATCACCCATTTAACGCTCCAAAAAGTTACCGCTTTTTCAATAAAAAGCAGCTGATTATAGTCGGTTTTTTAATCGCAGCAATTTATATTTATAGGATTTCATAAAATACATTTAGGTAATTGAATTATATTGTTTTTTTTACTTTTTAGCTTCGTCAAACGCAGCCGAAAGTTTATCTTGTAGGCTTTGCTCCATATTTATATTACAGGCAAAGTAAAGTGGGGACTGATGAGTATTGAGGTTTAAAACAGGTTCGAGGAGTTTTAATTTAGGCTCTCGCTTTGCACGAAAGTTAAACTGCTTGTTACTCAAAATAACAAAATCGAGAATGTTGTGACGAGTACTTATTAATTTATCTATTTTGTCTAAACTGTCAATAATAAGTAAGTTTTTAGTTTCGCTAAAGCCTCGCTCTAGTAAGTAATGGTGGCTAAAGTTATCGCGTAGTACAGCTGTTTTATAATTTTTTGCATCGTTGAGCGTATTTAATCGAATGTTACGTGATTTAAGCGCGTATATAGCTGAGTCAAAGCTTTCTAGTTCAGCAACCCAGCTAAATTTATCTTCTCTGTTGGGTAGTTTCACTATTGAAAAAATACAGGTGTGCTTATCTCTAAGCACCGCGTTATAAGATACAGCCCAACTATTTGCAGACATACTGTATTTAATATCAGTGGTATCAAGTGCTTTTTTTACTTTATCTACAGAGCGCCCAGCAAGTTGGCCGTTTGAGTCAATGTACTGAAAATCAGGAAAAACTTCAGTCACAATAGTAACTTCAGCTGCATTAACACTTATGCATGCAAAACACAGTATAAGTAAATACAACTTCATTTAATTACGCCTCAAAACTATAAATGGGTATAAACCAACTATAGTTGAGGGTAACCGTACCGCTAGTTTTTAGTCTAATAAATCTAGCCCTATACGCTGATAGGACTAGATTTTTTAAGTTTTAACTTGCTACTTATTCATCGCACTAATTAAAAATGCTGAAATTTTAGCCCCTTCGCGTAAAGTTGTTTCTGAACTTGATTGACCTACTAAAGAGCTGTCGGTAAATGGGGCTATTTCCATCATATCAGCGCCAGTAATAGGAAATTCATCGGCAATGGCCGATAAAATATCAAGTGCGTGCTGTGGGGTTAAACCATTATCTTCTGGCGTGCCAGTGGCTGATGCAAATTCGGCATCTAGCGCATCTATATCAAAGCTTACGTAAACTTCATCTACATTATCTGCTTTTAGCTGTGCAATGGTTTCGGCAGCAACCGCTTTAGCACCACGTTCTATTATTTCAGCAGCCCAATGCTGTTTTACACCAAAGGTGCTTTCCCAATGCGCTTTTGGTTTACCGCTTGAACGAATACCAAATTGAATTAAATGATGAGGTGCCGGTAAAAATTCTAAAATATGTGTACACCACGAACCAAAGCATAAATCTATACCTAAACGCTCTACTAATAAGTCGGTGTGCGCATCAAAATGAATAATTGCAGTACGCTTACCTTGCTCGCGCTTTGCTTTTAAATAGGCTTTAGTTAGCGGGTAGCTAATTGAATGATCGCCACCAATACCAAATATACCTTTATCTTTAAACGTCGCATAAAAGCTATCACACACATCTTCAGTAATAGAAAGCGGGCTTACGTAATAGTCATTATTTTCATCGCCGTAAAGGGCTTTTTGACAATTAGAAATAGTTGCATTGTTTAAGTATTTATCATGCAATAAATGAGGGATTACACGTACATCACCTAAATCGAATGAGTGACACTGCGGTTGTTGATCTATAAGCGCAGAGCGTACAAATAACGGCCCCCAGTTTGCACCACGTAAAATACCACCACCACAATCTGAGCTAATGCCCAGCATAACCGCTTTGTGAGGCGAGTTTGGTAACTCATTTAAAGAGTCGCGCCAAAGTGGATCTACATTTTCGGTTTGCCCATAAAGCTTATTACGAAGTGCGGCTTTGCGCTCTTTAGCTGTATTTACAGTAAATACGCCATCACCAGGAGAGCACAAGCAGTGCTCAACTTTATTTTTAAATGCTTGAAATTGTGTGCTCATAATAAACCTCTATAAACTTTTACTGTGTGAAACTGAATTATTTTGATTAGTTATGCAAAAAGATAAAAAATACCTAAACTTTAATTTAATTTTAATAAACCATTTTTTGCGCTCTAAAAACGCAGCGGCAAGGGTCTAAATAAAGTTAAAATAAAACATTAAACATATGAATTTTAATAACTTTAACTCTGTTTTTAATCAGTAAACATTAGTGTGTTATTGCTCTTTCCCGATACATATAATGTCTGCATGGGCAAGTCAACAGCGCCTTTGCTTATACCGGTTAAGTGCTTGATTGAATATTCAAAGTAGATGAATAAATCGTTGTATCTTAATATTTTTAAAGGGGATTAATGCAAAACGGACAAACGTCCTGTACTTGGTAAACGTTTATGGCAATGATGCTAGATTGACAACAAATTTTTATAAAAGGTTTAGTTATGGAAAAGGTATTTCACTTAGGACTATGTATTGACGATCTTAAAGGTGCAAAACTTGCGATTGTACCGGGCGATCCTGATCGTGCAGCACGTATTTCACAATTCCTAGACAACCCAACCTGCCTAGCTCAAACTCGCGAATTTCATGTGTATTTAGGTCAGTTAAATGGCCACTCAGTAGTGGTATGTTCAACTGGTATTGGCGGTCCATCTACATCGATTGCTGTAGAAGAATTAGCGCAACTTGGCGTGCGTAAATTTTTACGTATTGGTACTACAGGCGCTATTCAGCCACACATTAATGAAGGCGAAATTTTAATTAGCCAAGCATCTGTACGTTTAGATGGTGCAAGCCAACATTTTGCACCGCTTAGCTACCCTGCGGTATCTGACTTTTACGCAACACAAGCTATGGTACAAGCGTGTAAAAACCTAGATATTGACTTTCATATTGGTATTACCGCTTCAAGCGATACGTTCTACCCAGGGCAAGAGCGTTACGATACACACTCTGGCTATGTACCAAAGTCATTACAAGGTAGCTGTGAAGAGTGGCAAAACCTAGGCGTGATGAACTACGAAATGGAGTCGGCTACATTATTTACAATGTGTGCAGCTCTTGGCTTACAAGCTGCGTGTGTTGCGGGTGTACTTGTTAACCGTACTCGTCAAGAAATTCCAAATGTAGATCACGGCGAAATTGAAAGAAAATCAGTAGCAGTCGTATTAGAAGCTGCAAAAGTACTATTAGGCTAATCCCTTCTTAGCACTTTAATTAAACGAATAAAGCACAGCAATTGCTGTGCTTTATTGTTTTTGGCAGGTTATTTTAACCAGAGTTCAGGTTATCTTAGCTCTGCGCTAATCACTTCTATTTCAGGTAGGTTGTCAAAGCTTGTAAGTACGGCACGTGCCACTCCACCTTGATTTTCATGACCTTGTGTTTCTAAAAGGGTGATTGATTTAACCGTATTACCATTAAAGCTAAGCCCCGCTAAAAACAGCTGACTAAGCGCACTTTGCAGTGGCGAAAGGCTTGGGCTATAGGCTGCATTTTCTGCGTAACTGCCGTAAAAATCACCATCATCAAAGGTACTAATTTTAACAGCACTAAAGTTTTGGCTATAGGGTACATATGCATTTAGCGCCATGACTGCTAATTTGCCATCAAGCGCAGTATTAGCAAACTCTTGCTGCTGAGGCTTTGGATTAAACAAACTAAACTCGTTGCCTAAATCGGTAGGCCCAAATGAATGTGGTAATAACTCAGCGAGTTTAAAATGTTGCTCTGGCAGTAAAATATCAAATTCTTTAGCGTCGGCCAGCTCGTTCATAAACTGCCTACAGTAACCACACGGTGCATCACTAATTGCTATTTTAACTATTTTTTTAGCGCCATTTAACCACGCATTATTAATAGCCGACTGCTCCGCATGCACCACTAGACTAAGTGCTTGATGGTCAAACTCTACATTAGCACCAAAATAAAAATTTACATTTCCTTGCTCATCAAGCGCTTTAACAATAGCTCCCACATGAAAATGAGAAACAGGAGCCACGGAAAATTCAGACGCTAAAGGCACTAAACCTTGTAATAACGCATCATCAGATACATTAAATTGCGCGCATAGTTGTTTAATATTTTTAGAATTTAAGATGCCGCGTTGGGCTTTTAATTGACTACGTAAAGCTTGAGTTTGCGCTACGCTTAAAGAGATATGTGAATTTGTAAGAGCTGTGTCTTGTTGCACAGTAAAAGTTGCTGAAGCCATAACATATTATAATTATTCAATGGCTAAGTAGTTTAAAAGGTTAAGGCCCAAATTGCTAGGCCATTAAACGCAAAAAAAGGGAGCACAGCGTGTTCCCTTTTAAAATACCGATTACATTAAATTAGTGATTTACTATCACCATAATAAAATCACGTATTAACCTGTATTGCGCATACCTGCCGCAATACCTGTCATGGTGATCATTAATGCATTATCAATGTCGCCTTCGCTGCCTTTTTCGCTTGAGCGTGCACGCCGTAGTAATTCAACTTGCAGTACATTAAGCGGATCGGTGTACGGATTACGAAGCCCAATAGACTCTTTGATCCATGGTTGGTCCGCTAATAAGCTTTTTTGCGGGCTGAGTGACTGAACAAGGCTAATCGCTTCTTCAAGCTCTTTACGCAGTGACACACCCAGTGGTTTGTACATATCCTCCACCAGCGCGTTATCGTAATGCTCACTTAACCAGCTGTCGGCTTTACTAAATACCATTTCTAGCATTTCTAGGCGCGCTCTGAAAAACGGCCATTGCAGGCTCATTTCATGAAGTGTTTCTAGGCCATACTTATCAAGCGCTGCTTTTAAGCCTGTTAAGGCCCCTAGCCATGCAGGTAGCATTAAACGGTTTTGACTCCATGCAAAAATCCACGGAATCGCACGTAAGCTTTCAACGCCACCATTTGGATTACGCTTAGCAGGGCGTGAGCCTAATGGTAATTTAGACAGCTCAAGCTCTGGAGTTGCCATTCTAAAGTAAGGTACAAAGTTTTCATCATGACGAACTACGTTACGGTAATGCTCACACGACTCCTCACTTATTAACTTCATTACTTCACGCCACTGCGGTTTTGGCTCCGGTGGTGGTAATAAGTTGCTTTGCAGTACTGCACCAGCGTATATATTTAAGCTTTGTAGTGCTACATCAGGTAAACCAAACTTAAAGCGGATCATTTCGCCTTGCTCAGTTACACGTAAACCGCCTTTTAAAGAACCCGGTGGTTGTGAATGGAGCGCTTGAGCAGCCGGTGCTCCGCCACGCCCAACTGTACCGCCACGGCCGTGGAATAAAACAAGCTCAATGCCACGCTCATCGGCAAGCTGTACTAATTTATCCATTGCCTCGTACTGCGCCCAACCTGCAGCCATCATGCCGGCATCTTTGGCAGAATCTGAATAACCAATCATTACATTTTGGGTATTTTTAATATGCCCGCGGTACCACACGTTATCAAGCAGTGTAGTAATTACATCGCTACCCGCATTTAAATCGTCAAGTGTTTCAAACAATGGTGCAACGGGTAAATCAAACTGACAGCCACTTTCTTTTAACAGTAGTTGTACCGCTAAAATATCAGAAGCAGTACGCGCCATTGAAATAATATATAAGCCAAATGTTTTTTCATCTTGCTTTGCAATAACATCGAAGGTGTCGAGCACTTCTTGTACGTCTGGGCTTGGTTGCCAATTTTTAGGGATTAGCGGGCGACGAGAATTAAGCTCGGTAAGCAAAAACGCTTGTTTGTCTTGCTCTTGCCATTGGTTGTAATCACCTAAGCCTAAATGACGTGTTAACTCAGAGAATACATCGCTATGACGGTCTGAATCTTGACGCACATCAAGTTTAGCCAAACGCAGGCCAAAGCTATTAATACGGTGCAGTAAATCAAGTAATAAGCCATCAGCAACTACTTTCATGTTGCATTTTAATAGCGAGCGATAACATACTTCTATTGGGTGTTTAATTTGATTAATATCAGTAATTAGGTCTTGTGAATCACTGCGCTTGTTTTTAATTTTAGCGCCTAAATGAGCCACGGTTTCAGCAACTTGCGTTTTAAGCTTTTTAATTACAGCACGGTACGGTTCAAACTCTTGTCCTGCAAGTTCAATAAGCTCATCGCTTGCATCAGACATAGACAGTTCAGCGCACAACGTCTTTAAGTCTTGAATATATAAATTAAGTGCCATCCAACGGCCATGGTCAAGCACTTGCGTGGTCACTTGCGCGGTCACAAACGGGTTACCATCGCGGTCTCCCCCCATCCAAGAGGTAAACTCTATAGGGCTGTAATCGATTGGTAATTCTAAACTTAAATGCTCTTTTACTTGATCTGAAAACTCACGTAAAAAACGCGGCACAGCATGCCACAAGCTATTTTCAATAACTGCATAGCCCCATTTAGCTTCATCAATAGGCGTAGGACGCGAACGACGAATGTCGTCTGTGTGCCACGCTTGGCTAATAAGCTGTGCAATACGGTTTAAAATAGCAGTGCGTTCTTGCTCTAAATTATCTTTGCGTTCAAGCGACGCTAAACATTCACTGAGTTCAACCTGTTTGTTGATCATTGTACGGCGCGTCACCTCGGTTGGGTGAGCAGTTAATACTAAGTTTATGTGGAGTTTTGAGAGTGTTTCGGCCAGATGATTACTGTCTAATTGGCCTTCTTTTGCTTTTGCAGTTAACGTTTTTAATGTTTGAGTGAGAGGGTTTAGTTGGCAAAAGCCAACATCATTAAAACGCGAAACAGTGTGGAACTGCTCTGCTACATTAGCTAAATTTAAAAAATGATTAAATGAACGGGCAACCGGTAAAAGCTCTTCGTCACTAAGCGCATGTAATACTTCGATTAATGCTTGACGGTCGTCTTCGTTACCACTGCGAGATGACTTTGATAAAGCTCGAATTTCTTCTACTTTATCTAAAATCGCTTGGCCTTGGGCATCTTTAATTGTTTGCCCTAATAACTGCCCTAGTAAATTTACATTACCTCGCAAGGCGGCATATTGTTCACTCATTTCTCAGTCTCCTTTGTTTCGTGGAGTGCTATTAATATCATTATGAAGCAATATTTAATAGATCCATTTGCAATGCTTTGTCGTAAAAAAGTATATGGAAAATAAACGCTAACCAATTTTATGATCATTTTTTATGATGGTAACTGCCCCCTTTGTAGCACAGAAATGGCGCAGCTAAAGCAATCAGACACTAAAAATAAAATTAAGCTTGAGGATCTTAACGCCGCCGATTTTAGTGAGCGCTATTCATATATTGATAAAGATAAAGCAATGACTTATTTACAAGCGCAAACACACACTGGTGAAATGATATACGGCTTAGATGTTACATACCAAGCATGGAGAATTGTAGGTAAGCATCGCTGGTTGAAAATTTTTCGCTTGCCAATAATTAGTTTCTTCGCTGACTGCGGATACTTGTTTTTTGCAAAGTATAGGCATTCAATTAGCCGCTTTTTAATGCCAAATACCAAATGTTCAAACGGCCAATGTAGTATTAAAACTAGAGGTGTTAAATGAAAACGATTGTTTTATTTGGCGCAAGCAGTACAATAGCAAATGCATATATAGAGCATCTACAAATAAACACGCCTACTCACCAAGTCGTTTGTATTAGTTCAAAAAGTATTGAATCTGAGGGAAGCATTGTTCATTTTCAAACCGATTACACAACACAAAGCTTAGCGCGCGTAACTGCTTACTTAAAAGAGCAAAATGCTAATATACAACAAGTTGTCATATTTAACGGCACACTGCACAACAAAACCCACATGCCTGAAAAAAAGCTTGAAGATATAGACGCTGAGTATTTCAACCAACTTCTAAACTCAAACACGCTAACCCCCCTGCTTTGCCTGCAAAGTATTTTGCCACTTTTAACACATAAAACGCAGTGCACTATTACAGCACTCAGTGCGCGGGTTGGCAGTATTAACGATAATAAATTAGGCGGTTGGTATACTTATCGAGCATCTAAAGCGGCCTTAAACATGCTATTTAAAACCGCAGCGGTAGAACTGGCACGTCGCGCTAAAAATACCAAGCTGGTGTTATTTCACCCAGGCACGACCGATACAGCGCTTTCAAAACCATTTCAAAAAAACGTACCTGCAGGAAAACTTTTTACAGCTGAATTTGTAGCAAAACAACTTTTTACACTCACATTTAATAACCCTCATTTAGAACTTAATGGTGAACCGGCCTATTTAGATTGGCAAGGCGAGACCATACCGTGGTAAGGACCTTTAATGCATCTTAGTAAAGAGCGCATAAACGCACTTGAAAAACACACTCGTACTCATTTAATTAATTCGCTTTCGGGCTTTAAAAGCGCCAACTTAATTGGCACGCAAGACAAACAAGGCAACACTAATCTTGCCATTGTTAGCTCCGTTATACATTTAGGTGCTCACCCGCCACTGGTTGGCATGATCATGCGCCCCAATAGCGTGCCTCGCCATACGTTCGAAAACATAATAGAAACGGGTAGTTACACCATTAACCAAGTTAATAAAGCAATTTATAAGCAAGCTCATCAAACCTCAGCCCGCTACGATAAAGGCGAGTCAGAATTTAACGCGACAGGTTTAACACCAGAATACCTAAATGAATTTACAGCCCCTTTTGTGCAAGAGTCGCGATTAAAATACTCTGTAAAATATGTTGAGCACCAACACTTAGCCATTAATGGCACCGAGTTGGTTATAGGTGAAATTACCGATGTATATTTAGACGAAGTTGCCCTGCAAAGCGATGGCTTTTTAGACTTGCAAGCAATAGAAACAGTATCTGTAACTGGGCTAGATAGCTACCACACTAGTAATAAATTAACACGCCTTGCTTACGCAAAAAAATAGCAAAATGGGCATTTACGCCCATTACCACACAACATAGCTTTTTACTTATGCCAGCCTCATTAAAGTAATTATAAATGCGGCTGGTCGCAGATAATTGAATTTAAAAATTACATTATTCACAATGTTAAAAAATTCTAAGGAGAAGCCTATGAGCACAATCGGTGTGGGTATCAATACCCCTGAGCAAGCGCTGGCCAGTTTAAGTAACATGACCCATTCGGTACAGCCTATTCAAGCTGATGAACATATTGAGCGAATAGCAAAAGCGCAAGCTTATATGGCGGCCAATAACATAGATGCCATTTATTTAAACGCTGGTACAAACCTCACCTACTTTACAGGTATGAAATGGTATGCAAGCGAGCGCATGGTTGGCGCAATACTACCTGCTATTGGTGAAGTACAATACATAGCGCCTTATTTTGAAATTGGCACCCTAAATGGCTTTAAAGTGGTTGAAGGCCCAATTCATGGTTGGCAAGAGCACGAAAACCCTTATTCGCTATTTGTTAACGTATTAAAGCAACTAAACATTAATGACAATACCACAGTAGGCATTGATGAAAGTGCGCAGTTTTTTATATTCGATGGTATTAACAAAGCGCAAAAAGGCTTAAATATAATCAATGCACAAAGCGTTACTGCACATTGTAGAATGCATAAATCGGTAAACGAATTATCGCTTATGCAATGCGCAATGGATATGACCCTTGCAGTACACCAAGCAACCGCCAGTATGCTTTATGAAGGTATTACCACCACAGAAGTAGAGGCCTTTATTAAAAAAGCGCATCAAAAGGTAGGTGCACCTGGTAACTATTTTTGCATTGTATTGTTTGGTGTGGCAACGTCATTTCCCCATGGTGTTAAAGATGCGCAAGTACTTAAAAAAGGCGATATGGTATTAATAGATACCGGCTGTAAAGTACACGATTACCTATCGGATATTACCCGTACTTATGTATTTGGAGAGCCCACTATGCGCCAACGCATGTTTTGGGATCATGAAAAAGCAGCGCAAATAGCCGCATTTAACGCCGCTAATATTGGTGCTACCTGCGAAGATGTTGACGCAGGTGCTCGTCACTATTTAGCGGCTCAAGGATTGGGGCCACAGTATCAAACACCCGGCTGCCCGCATCGTACTGGCCATGGTATTGGCTTAGATATTCACGAATGGCCCTACCTAGTAGGTGGAAACAAAACCCTACTCGCACCTGGCATGTGTTTTAGTAATGAGCCAATGCTAGTTATACCCGATGAGTTTGGCGTACGTTTAGAGGATCACTTTTATATGACCGACAACGGCCCACATTGGTTTACACAACCAAGTTATAGTATTGACGACCCGTTTGGGCTTAACGCTTAAACCCTTTATAAAGAGCAGCCATTAGCTGCTCTTTTTAGTTTGAGGATTGATAATGCATACTTCATCCCAATATCGTTTGTTATACCAAAGCAATCCGCAAAAGGATGAATATGAAAAACTTTAAAATTGATATAGTTTCAGACGTAATGTGCCCATGGTGTGTGGTAGGTTATAAAAACCTAGAGACAGCGCTTGGCCAACTTAAAGACGAAATGAGTGCAGATATTACGTGGCATCCTTTTGAGCTAAACCCTGATATGCCACTTGAAGGTCAAGATTTAAACGAACATTTAATGCAAAAGTACAACCTAAGCGAAGAACAAGGCGACGAAAATCGTAAAAACATGTTCGAAGCAGGCCTGCGTGCTGGGTTTACCTTTAATTTTGATGGTGAGCGCATCATGATCAACAGCTTTGATTTACACCGCCTACTTACTTGGGCGCGTGAAGAAGATAAGCAAACCGAATTAAAGCTTGCCATGTTTGAAGCACACTTCACCGATTTAAAATACTTAAATCAAGAAGAGGCACTGCTTGATGTAGTAGAAAGTGTTGGCCTTGATAAAGAACAAGCGCGTAGTATTTTACACTCAGATAAATACGTTCAAACAGTACGCCAAGAGCAAGACCGCTTTAAACAACTCGGTATTACCTCGGTACCTACATTTATTATCAACGATAAATATGCAATTAGTGGCGGACAACCAAGCGATTCGTTTATTCAAGCACTAAAACAAATTAGTGAAGAAGAAGAAGCGAAACAAGACGCTTAGTTATTAGCTTTATAAATAAAATTGGCTAAGTATTTCAACAATAAAACGCCCGCTAATTAATAGTGGGCGTTTTTTACAATCCTCTATAGCTAACAACATTTAAACTTAGTTTTTAATTATAGAGATGAGCAGTCCAATACTTCCTCCTGATATAACGAACTTCAACATATCTCTATTTCTTCGTTTAAATATTTTGGCATGTAACTTGTACCTATTTATCGAGTAATGCTTTAAAGAAGACATCGGCAATATTATGCCGTCTATAAACAACATCAAAACTACCCTGCTTACTATAAGAGGCATAGTTACCTGTTTAATCATATGGGAATGTATAATGTTAAATATTGACACTAAACTTAGCGTCTCTTCGCTAAATAAACTACAAATCCGTGATTTAAATGAAACTGAAATTTCTAGTTTTGCAGACATTCTAAAGCAAGCAAAGGAAGACTCTAATACCCCAAAGGCATTTTTAAAGTCACTCACTACTGATGAACTACAACTCGTAAAAAAAGCCAATAGCCTCGCCTCTACTATTAGTGTTGATTCATTAAGTGCCGAAGGTGCTCAAAATCTATTAAGCCAACCTGATGGCTCAGATTTGGTAGATTTAAATAATGATGGCATCGTTGAAATAGGTGAGTCTAGAAGTATACATTTCCCTCCTGTTAATGCGCCTTTGCATGTGAAAACAGCATGGAATAAAGCAACAGAGGGTTTGGATTGGGCCGAAAAAGCAAGAATTGAACTAACACTGCATTCTATGGCGTATGGATTCAATATTAACGGCTCAGGTACAAAAGAAGCACTTGCACCGGAGGAGCAATGGAACAAAACTAATATTGATGCGCTCTCTGAGTATGCTTATTCGAATTTGGAATTTAGAGTAAACTTAGAAGGTTGGAGCGATTACAATAAACAGCTCAACGATGTTTACGATAAATTTTTTACGTCTGTTTTACAGGGGGTGGCTTCATCACCAGAACGTTCATTTGTTGAATGAACAAGCAGCTCAAGTAAACTAATAAAACTTTCATAGAGATCTAATTATTATAGATAAATAAAAGTCTAAGCAAACGTATACCTATGAAGGCTGGGAATTGTAGCCTGTTAATTATTTCTCTTTCCATTAAACTTTATCATCTGCGCTGCTATAAAAGCGCTGGCACTATACATGCACTGTCTATTATGTGTTCTTAATAAGTGTGCTGCGCGCTATTTCACTTCAAATGTCACGTAAATATTACAAAGTGCCATTAACTTCTTTCATACCGCTATTCACCATTACTTAAGAGCTAACCAGTAACTAAATACGCATAAGGAGCAAGCATGGCTAAGTCAGCAACATTATATAGAATGGCAACCGATGAACATATATGTCCATTTGGACTCAAATCAAAAGATTTACTTAAGCGAAAGGGCTATAAGGTAGATGATAAGCCGCTGACTTCGCGCGAAGAAACCGATGCATTTCAACAAAAGCACAATGTTGATACCACACCACAAACATTTATCGATAACGAACGCATTGGCGGGTATGACGACCTGCGCACTTACTTTAATAAATCGGAGCCTGGCCAACAAGGTACTACTTATACTCCCGTAACGGCCATTTTTGCTGTTACCTTATTGTTTGCCTTTGCATTTAGCTACTCGACTGGCTTTGCACTTTTTTCTATGCATACAGTTATGCTGTTTGTCGCGTTAACAATGGGCGTACTGGCTATTCAAAAATTACGCGACTTATACAGCTTTAGTAATTCTTTTATAACCTATGATTTATTTGCGATGAAAGTAGTGAGATATGCTTATGTGTATCCATTTTTAGAAGCATTTGTAAGTATTGGCATGATCGCAGGGCTTCCAGCTTATATTGTTGCACCAATTTCTTTATTTATTGGGGGTGTTGGCGCCGTGTCGGTGATTAAGGCTGTTTACATAGACAAACGAGAGCTTAAATGTGCCTGTGTTGGCGGAGATAGTAATGTACCGCTGGGGTTTGTCTCTCTGACCGAAAACCTGTTTATGATTGCTGCGGGTATCTGGATGTTTATTAAATAAAAAACTGAATACTAAAAAGGCTGCAGTGTGCAGCCTTTTTAGTATTTTTCAGCGAGCTTATTAAGTACGATAAAGCACTTTAATTACATGCCAGCCAAATTTAGTTTTAACTAAATGCGGCTCTAAAATAGCGCCATTAAAGGCTATTTTGTCAAACTGTGGAACCATTTGCCCGCGTCTAAATTCGCCTAGGTCACCGCCTTTTTTACCTGATGGGCACGACGAGTATTTTTTAGCTAAGGTTTGAAACTTGGCACCTTTACCTAATTGCTTAATAATGTCTTCTGCTATTTCTTTGTGTTTAACCAATATGTGGAGTGCGTGCGCTGTACTTGCCATTTCAAAGCCCTGATAATTTAAAACGCGGCGATTTTAGCACAGCCACCTAAACCTAGCATCTACTTATAGCTAAGTTAACTTAGCCAATTATAAATAATGTTTTGCGTCCTCTGGGTTGGGTATTCTGCAATACTGATATTTGCCAAATAAGGTATACCGGTTTAAAGCAATTTTATCGTATAGCCAATTATTAAAGGTGTTGGGTAAAACACTAAATACAGTGGCTAGTTTATAGGGGTAACCTAGCTGCTTAACTACTTCAAAAAAAGCATGGCTTTGCGTGTACGCTTTGCCGTTTTGTAGGTAAACCATTGAGGCGTATTGTGTGGTTGAAAACCCAAAGTGAGTTAATAGCAGTGCCCCTTTTGGGGATTGCACGCTGCACAGTTTAAAAATGGCATTGGTATCGTTACTAATTATAAAATTACACCACGCACTACATAATTTGCATTGTGCATCGAATAATATAATTTTTTGATTACGCATTAATGTAGCCGCATCATCACTCATTTTATACCCCTTAAGCGGTTACTGCTGAACCGGCTTTTTTTGTAACTTACGCTGCAATGTGCGCCTATGCATATTGAGTTGCCGCGCAGTGGCCGACACATTACCGTTATTACTATGTAGCACTTGCTGAATATGCTCCCACTCTAAACGCTCTGGTGACATAACTGGTGTGGCAACATCACTAACATTTTGTGTATTTAAATCTGCGTTTAGGGCCTTTAAAAGCGTGGCCATATCAACGGGTTTAGTAAGGTAGTCGTTAGCGCCTAAACGCATGGCCTCTACAGCGGTGGCTATGCTTGCAAACCCTGTTAATAATACAATATACGCCTGCGGTAATAAGCTGCGAAGTGGCTTAATTAAGGCAAGACCATTGTCGTCACCTAGTTTCATATCGAGCAAAATAAAATCTGGTAAGTGTTTATGTGCACTGAGTAATGCATCACTTTGGTTATGCGCAACTTCACAACTAAAGCCTTGTTTTGTTAAACGCCGAGCTAGTGTACTGGCGAGGTTTATATCGTCTTCAATTATAAGTAATTTCATGTAAGTGGTTGCTCATTATTTGCTATGGCTAATTTTACTTTAGCCACTGCCCCGCCACCAGCATGATTATACAAAGTTAGCGAGCCGTTTAGTCGCTCAAACGTTACATTAGAAAGCAATACTGCAAGCCCCATACCTTGGCTGCTAGGCATAAGTTGCCCGCCAAGCTCTGCTAATTGTGATTGGCTAAAACCGCTACCAAAATCACGAATTAGCAAATATACACATTCACTGTGTTGATTATTTTGCTGCCAGCTTAGCTCTAACTGGGTTTTGTTAGTTTTTTGATTTGCAATACATGCATTTTGTAGCAAATTGAGAATAGCAGGCAATAGCATTGCATCACTTTTTAAGGTGGCTGCTATTGGCTCACTTAACCAATTAATGTGCTGATCAGGGTATTGCAGTAATAATGTATCGGTGATCTGCTTTTGTAGCTGGTTTACTGTAATGTGCTCGGTGGTATTTTTATTACGAAGCTGAGCAGAGAGCTTTCTAAAGTCGTTTAATTGCGTAGCACATTGATTTAGTGGCGTTCGCATTTGCACAACGACAGGGTTATTTGGTTGCTCTTCTAAAAGCTCTTCAAATAATAATTGTAAGTTAGCGATAGGTGTAGCGAGTTGATGTGTTATTTGCGCCGCTGCGCCATCTAGGCTTACCAGTTGCTCGTTGCGTAATTGTTTTTCGCGAGCTTTGGCTATTGTACGTTCGCGTTCTTTTAATGCTCTACTCATAGCGCCAATAACGAGGGCGATTACGCTTGCGCTTAAAACAAAATTTACCCACATGCCTATAAAGTGCCCGCTCATATTCATTTGATGCATACTATGATCGGGCATTCTAATTAATAAAAAGCTATAGGCGGCAATAGCAAGAACCGCTATATAAGCGAGTCCTTTTTCACGCAGCGTTACAGCTGCAATCATTATAGGTAATAGCAGTAACGACACAAACGCATTGGTTGCGCCACCACTTAGTGAAAGCAAAATAGTTAAAAATAATACGTCAGCAGTGAGCTGCATTAACATGCCAACTGGGCGAGCTTGGCTCACATTTCGATAGGCAAATACGCTCACTAATTGAAATATAGCCTCTATCGCTATTACCACTAATAAAGGCAATAACGCTATTTGGTGCTCTAATAAAAAATACACGCTCAGTACAGCAATTAACTGCACAACAATAGCGCCACTGCGAAGCATTAAAAGGCGACTGATAGTAGGATCGGTTTGCATAAACAAGGTGCGGTTTACCTATAAAATTTAAAACGTTAATAAAAGCAGTTAATCATCATCCATTGATATGGTAAATAGCGCACACGGCGTTCCTTGATGAAATACCATTTTCCATTGTTCGTTGCTTTTTCGCCAAAGCGACATACGTAGAGAATAATTAAATTCACTCCTGGCTGAGCGCCTATAAGCAGCTTGATAACTAATTTGTGCTACATCATCGCTAAGCATTCGCCCTTTAAAGTGCTGATTATAAAACTGTGGCACAACTTCAGTAGGTAAGCGGGTAATTACATGGTGTTTATCGAACACAGTGCCATTAGCTGCAATTTCAATAAATTCATCATCGAGCAAGGCATTTAATGCATCCCTTGATTGTCGTACATCTGGGTCTAATAATTGCCGCTCAGAATCTATTAAATGATTAAATAACGACGCTTTAATTTTGCTACTCATGCACTTCCCTTTTATCAGTACAAACTTAAATTAATAATACCTTTATTTGCTTTAAATTCGAACGGTTATATTGATAAATGCCCCGCTTATGAATCAAAAATTGCACTAAATTAAAACTTTAAGGGACAAAATAGGGTAATAACTTCTCTTAAAGAGCAATTTTTGGTATAACTCCCCAACTAGAAATACATGTCAGACCACCTTTTAAGAGAACACACTATGTCTTACGCACATATCACTGGTTGGGGTAAATGCATTCCACCAGCAAGCATTAGCAACGATGAAATTAGCGAAATAGTTGATACCAATGATGAGTGGATCACCACACGTACAGGTATAAAGTCTCGAAGAGTTAGTCATGTAAGTACCGCTGAACTTGCAACCGTTGCTGCAAAGCACGCCATAGATTGTGCAGGTATTGACGCAAAAGATATCGATTTAGTTATTTTAGCAACGTGCACCCCCTCTACCGTAGTGGCAAATACAGCCTCTTTGGTGCAAAAAAATATTGGGGCTACAGGTGCTGCAGCTATGGACACAAATGCTGCGTGTTCTGGTTTTTTATATGCCCTTCAGGCTGCTACCGCACAAATTCAGGCGGGTATGATTAAAAAAGCCGTGGTTATTGCTGCTGAGCGCATGACTTGGTATGTAAACTGGGCACGCCGTGACAGCGCAGTATTATTTGGTGATGGTGCAGGTGCAGTAGTACTTGAAGCCGCAGACACACCTGCTGGCCTACTTGGTACTAAAACCGGTTGCGACAGCGAAGACAGAGATATTTTACATATCACCAACTTTGGTAGTGATTTAAATAAATATGAGCCAATTGGTCCATCTGACTTACTGTTTGAAGGCCGTGAAATTTTCAAACGTGCTGTTAAAGGCATGAGCGAAGCGTGTGATGATGTATTAACGCAAGCCAATTTGAGCCTTGATGACATAAACGTATTAGTGCCACACCAAGCTAATTTACGTATTATTCAGGCAATTCAGCATCGTTTAAAAGTACCTGATGAAAAAGTAATGGTAAATATTGCTGACTACGGTAATACGTCGGCCGCAACCATTGCTATTGCGTTGTGTGAAGCTGTTGAAAAAGGGCTAATTAAACCACACTCAAATATTATGTCGGCAGCGTTTGGCGCCGGTTTAACGTGGGCAGCAAGCTACATAAAATGGGGCGAGCGTGTAACACCTATTAAAGTAAGTGATGCAACCTTACCACCTTGTGAGCTAACAGGCCTTGAGCTTGTAGCCCCAGCAGTTAAAGCATGTAAAGAAGCTGAGCCAAGCTAAAAGCACATGTAATAAGCCATACATAAAACGCACTTTTTAAGTGCGTTTTTGCTTTAAGGAATTAAATTTGAAACTTTTAGGTATTCATCACGCTGCTATTATTTGCAGTGACTACGCACGGTCTAAACACTTTTATAGCCATGTACTTAAACTTAAAATTATTCACGAGCACTTTAGAGCTGAGCGTAACTCTTATAAATTAGATTTAGCCATGGCTGATGGTAGTCAAATAGAGTTATTTTCGTTTGATGGAGCGCCTACAAGACCAAGCTATCCAGAAGCACAAGGCTTAAGACATTTAGCATTTAAAGTTAAAAACGTAGTCCAAGCAAAGCAGTATTTAGAGTCACAAAATATAACTGTGGAAGAGATAAGAATGGATGAAATAACCGGCAAAAAATTCACCTTCTTTGCCGATCCAGACAATTTACCACTTGAGCTGTATGAGGTTTAACGCTCATAAGCTCAAGTTATTCACTTACTATTGAATCAAAAACTTACTTATTAAAGCGGCTTTGTAAGTAATTAAATACCGCACGAATACCTAACGCTTCGCCGCCGGTTGGGCGCCCAGGTAATGCACGTAAATTCCACGCCATTACATCAAAATGTACCCATGGTGTGGTTGGCTCTACAAACTCTTTTAAATAAAGCGCCGCGGTAATTGCACCACCAAATGGTGTGCTGGCACAGTTTGCCATATCGGCTACATCGCTCTTTAAAAAGCTTTTATACTGATCAAACAAAGGCAATTGCCACACCGGATCGCTTACACCCATTCCTGCATCAATAATACCATTTGCTACATCGCGCTCTGTTGAGAAAAAGCCCGGTAGTTCAGTACCTAGAGCAACACGGCAAGCACCTGTAAGGGTCGCAAAATCTATAATTAGCTCAGGGTTATCGTTTTGTGCTTCGCTAAGCGCATCGCACAATACTAAACGCCCTTCTGCGTCGGTATTATCTATTTCAACCATAATGCCTTTACGCGTTTTAATTACATCACCTGGGCGAAATGCATTTCGCGATACCGCATTTTCAACCGCAGGCACTAAAACACGCAATCTAATTGGTAAGTTAGCGGCCATAATTAATTGTGCTAATGCTATAACATGTGCTGCTCCGCCCATGTCTTTTTTCATGTTACGCATGCCCGAGCTTGGTTTTAAATCAAGCCCGCCTGAATCAAAACATACCCCTTTACCTACCAAGGTAATAAGCGGTGCATCTTTTGCGCCCCATTTTAAATCAAGTAAACGCGGTTTGTTTTCGCTCGCGCGACCTACCATATGTATTGTTGGGTAATTTTGCTCTAGTAGCTCATCGCCAATCCACTGGGTAAACTCGCCATTATAATTATTGGCTAAGTCTTCCATAACTTGCGATAAATGCTGCGGCATCATATCTACTGCCGGTGTGTTAACTAAATCACGTGCTAAATAAATAGCATCGGCTTGTTGCTTAATACGCTGATATAGCGCGTCATCGGCAATGGCTAATTGTGCTTTAGCAGTTGGCTTTTCTTTATATTCACTAAACTCATAGCCGCCTAACACAAAACCAAGCGCCACTTGCTCTATAAAGGCATCATCGCCCTGAATTTGATACGTGCCCAGCGGTAATTTATTTGCAAGCTCGCCTGCTGCCCAAAAGTCTTCTTTGCTTTGTAATAAACAATATACGTGGCTTAACTCACCCGTTTGCGCATCTGGCACTAACGCTAAGCCTTGTTTTTCAAAGCCGCTATTGGTTAACCATGTTTGAATAAAAGCAGGTTGTTGAGATTGCCAGTCAGTTAACTCGTTTTTAAGAATAAAAGATAAAGGAATACCAGAAGAAGTATGACGAAGTAATGCACTCATTAAAAAGCTCATATATTATAAAAATGGTACTTAAGAGCATATCAATAAGCACAGTTAAAAGGTATAGCTAATTTAGAGGGATTTCTGTCACTTTTTTATCGAGTTGTTAGACTGTTGCTCTTGATTTTCTTGAGCTATTTTTTGATCTAGCTCTTTTATAGGTTTGTTGATATTAAACGAACTAGGTAATACATCAACGCCTACTAAGCTGCCAAGCTTTACAACTAAAGGAATGGTGATAGGCGCAAAGGGTAACAACGCAAAAACACCTAACCCTAGCCCTTTTAAAATATCAACAAATTGCTCATTAGCGCGCTTTAGCTCTTCTTTATTGGTTTGGCCTTGCGTGTAGCGTCTATATATAGTGAGCATTTCTTTGGTTTCTTGTTTTTCTTGTTCGAGCGCAATTTTAAGCGCCACCATAGCACGACGAAAGCGAAGCTGTTGGCGCTTTTTACTAATCTTAACTACCCGCCAAGGCGCACGGTGAATAACTTTATATAATCGCATAACGGTTATTTTCACACAGGCACACTCGTTCACAAAGAATAATTTACTTACACCATGCATTACCTTATTCTTTGCACCAACTTGGTACTAAATATGTACAATTATGCATCATAATAAAAATCAATCACTGCAAAAACCTGAAAAACCAAAACCCGATGAATGTTGTGGAGGAGGAAGTTGCTGCCCTTGCGTATGGGATGCATATAGACAGCAGTTAGCTCTTTATAACCAAGCTCTAAAAAAATTAGAAAACAAATAAAAACCGGCAAAAGAAACAAAATTGCAACATTAAACGTTTTACAACTGCATTATTTTACTAAAACCCACCCCCACAAAGCACCAATATAGTTCATTTCACCTTAAAAACGCACCATTGCTGCACTTTTAGTTTTGTTTGAACTTTTTGTTATTGAATGGTTAATTAATATTGCCCTCTCTGTTTTTTATGTATAGGCTGTAACTAGGACATAAAATTGAGGTTAACTTAATTGTTCAGGAAGTACTCTTAATACATTTTTATACAATTGTTAACTCCTCTCTTTTCTAGTCCAAAATCTAAAAATAGTAGTGCAAAACAAGCATTACAAAACAAAAATTATTCTAACTGGGGAAATTTAGAATGAAATTAAAAAACAATGCGCTAAATCAAGCAATTAAATTTGCATTAGCAACAACCACTGCAGGGTTGTTTATTTCAGGCTCAGCTATAGCAGCAGACGAGCAAAGCGAAACTAAAGTAAATAAAAATGTTGAGAAGATTGCTGTAGTAGGTACGCGCTCTGCTCCTCGTTCAATTGGTGATTCACCTGTTCCTATTGATATTATTGGCGGTGAAGAATTAGAAAAATCGGGTAACACCGATATGCTTGAGCTTTTAAAAGGCGCAGTTCCTTCTTTTAATGTTCATCAAAACCCAATCAGTGATGCTGCATCACTTGTACGCCCTGCAAACTTACGTGGTTTGCCTTCAGACAGCACATTAATTCTTTTAAATGGTAAACGCCGCCACCGCGCGTCTGTAATTGCATTTTTAGGCGGCGGTATAAATGATGGTGCACAAGGCGCTGACATTTCAGTTATTCCAAGCATTGCACTTAAACAAGTAGAAGTACTGCGTGATGGTGCTGCGGCGCAATACGGCTCTGATGCTATTGCCGGTGTAATGAACTTCCAACTTAAAGATGCCTCTGAAGGTGGTAA
The DNA here is from genome assembly GCF_900239935.1 of Pseudoalteromonas carrageenovora IAM 12662. Taxonomy (NCBI): domain Bacteria; kingdom Pseudomonadati; phylum Pseudomonadota; class Gammaproteobacteria; order Alteromonadales; family Pseudoalteromonadaceae; genus Pseudoalteromonas; species Pseudoalteromonas carrageenovora. The sequence continues at coordinate 500,943 of NZ_LT965929.1, read as the reverse complement.
GTTCGAAGTACGCCATGGTCAATACTATGAAGGTGATGGCGACACAACACAGATTTCAGGTAACGTAGGCTTACCGTTTACCGACAACGGTTTTGCTAACTTAAGTTTTCAATATAAAACAGCAGATGCGACAAGTCGCTCAGAGCAACGCCCTGATGCAGCCGCACTTTCTGCTGCAGGTGTTCCAGAAGTTTCTTCGCTTGCGCAAGTTTGGGGTGCTCCAGAGGTTGATGATGATATCTCAATTTTTGGTAACTTTGGTTTAGAACTAACAAACGACTCAGAATTTTATATGTTTGGTAACTACTCTGAGCGTGACGTACGTGGTGGTTTTTACTACCGTAACCCGCATACTCGCCCAGGTGTTTACTCAAACGATGGCGGTGAAACACTGCTAGTTGCCGATTTAACAGAAGACATGAGCGGTAACTGTCCAACTATCGCAATCGACGATAACGTGCTTGATAATCCAGATTACATTAGCGGTGTTGCTAATAACCCTGATTGTTTTGCATTTAATGAAACGATCCCTGGTGGTTTTACGCCTAACTTTGGTGGCAACATCACAGATACCTCTTTAACTATTGGTACAAAGGGTATGTTTACGGGTGGCTTCTTTAAAGGCGCGTTTTACGATTTAAGCGGTACAGTTGGTTTAAACGAATCTCGCTACTTTATTTACGATACGGTTAATGCCTCATTAGGTGCAGATAGCCCGCGTGATTTTAGCCCAGGTAAATACGAGCAACTAGAGAAAAACTTTAACTTTGACCTTTCTAAAGGCTTTGATTTTGACCTAGCGTACGATGTAAATATTGCCGGTGGTTTAGAATGGCATGAAGAAACATTCACTGTTATATCAGGTGATGAAGCATCGTTTACTGCAGGCCCTTTAACTGAGCAAGGTTTTGGTATTGGCTCCAATGGTTTCCCTGGTTTCAAACCTTCTGACGCTGGCGAATATACACGCCGTAACTACGCAGCTTATGTAGATATTGAAGCACCATTTACCGAAGACTTCTTAATGGGCCTTGCGGTACGGTTTGAAGATTACGACAGCTTTGGTACAACAACAAACTACAAAGTAATGGCGCAGTACCACGTAACTGAAGATCTAAATGTACGTGGCTCAGTAAGCACAGGTTTCCGTGCTCCTACTGTTGGCCAAGCTAATGTGAGTAACGTACAAACAAACTTAAGTGATGGCGTATTACAAGATTCAGCACTATTACCACCAACAAACCCAATTGCAGTGCAATTAGGTGGTACAGAGCTTGAGCCAGAAGAGTCGCAAAGTTACACATTAGGTGCGGTTTACACTATTGGCGATTTATTCTTAACACTTGATTACTACAACATTGAAGTTGATGACCGTATCAGCCAATCTGAAAAAATTGTACTTAGCCAAGATGATAAAGACACGTTAGAAGCAGCAGGCGTACCAAATGCGCAAAGCTACGCACAAGTAAGCTTTTTCACAAATGACTTTGATACAACAACACAAGGTATTGATTTAGTAGCAAACTACACAGCTGACATGCTAGGTGGTAGCTCTACATTTAGCCTTGCTTACAACTGGAATGAAACTGAAGTAACGAAGTTCAGCGACATTACCGGTGAATTTAAAGTTAAACGTTTAGAAGAAGATTTACCTAACCACCGTGCAACGCTTACTTGGGCACAACAGTGGGAATCAATCTCGTTATTTACACGTGCTAACTACTACGGCGAGTACCAAGGTGTTCACGTAGATTACGATGCAACAGCAAAAACAGCTGACGCAGCAGTAACCATTGACGCTGAAATTACATACTTCTTAAATGAGTCTGTTAGTTTCTCGGTTGGTGCTCAAAACTTGTTTGACCAAGATGCTGAAAAACTTGATTTTGAAGACCGTACGGGTATCCCTAACAATAACTGGGGTGGTCAGTACTACGAAACATCTCCTTATGGAATTAACGGCGGCTTTTACTACGCAAAAGCTACGTATACTTTCTAAACTATTTTCATGATAGACCAAGGCGAAATGTTAAGACATTTCGCCTTTTTTATTTTATATTAATTAAAAAACAATAATGCCTCATCATGCTAATTAAAAAAGCCAACCAATTACTCCAAGAGAATAAACTCAAAGAAGCCGAGTTTCATTTTAAAGCAATTTTAAATAGTAACCCGCAAAGTGGCGAAGCATTATTTGGTTTAGGCAGGATAGCTCTTAGGTTAGAGCGCTTTGATGCAGCGGTTTATTTATTGCAAAAGGCATGTGGGCTTTTACCACATATGTTAGAGCCACTACACGCGCTTGCTGATGCGTTTAATGGCGTTAATTCTCCTAACGATGCACTAAAAGTGCTTGAATACGCCAAAAGCATAGCAAGTCATAACCCTGAGCCTCATTACTACTTAGCCCAGCACTATTTAAATTACGGTGAGCTCGACAAAGCACACACTACGTTTGCTCATGCACTCAGCATGGGGCTATACCCAGTTACGGCTTACATATTATTTGAGTTGGTGCAGCTAGGTCGCTTTAATAAAGAGCACAACTACGTAAGTAATTTGCATCACTTTTTAACACAAACCAATAACTTGCGTTTAAAAATGGTGTGTTACTACGCATTAGGTAAGAGCTACGATAAATTAGACGATACAGAACAAGCGTTTAATTACTACGTACTTGCAAATAAGTTACAAAAAAAACTCACTGATTTTAATACCACCGAGCTGAATCCTTTTTATAAACGTATTTTAGAGCAAAATACGCCTGCATTAATCAAAAGTGCTGATCGCGCATTTAAAAGCTCTATAACCCCCCTATTTATAATAGGCATGCCGCGCAGTGGTTCAACATTACTTGAGCAAATGCTGGCAAATCATTCACAGTTTTCAACACTTGGTGAAAACTCAAGCATTAGTAATCAAGTGGTGGCTTTTATAGAGCAACAAACGCACTCTCCCTACCCTGAGTGTTTGAGCTTGCTTACGAGTGATTTAATAGCTAAAGCGCGTAATATTTATGTTGAAACATTAAAAACAGCACAGCCAATTCGCCCTTATATTATTAATAAGTTACCGAGTAATTATCAGTCAATTGGGCTTATTTATTTACTATTTCCAAACGCTAAGTTTATAAATTTAAGTAGGGATTTTAACGCCACTGCTTTTTCGGTATTTAGTAATTACTTTGCTCAAAATGAGCCTTACTTTTGTGATTTAACAGAGTTTAAGCACTACCACACACTTTATACCGAACTAATGGCGCATTGGAGGAGTATGCCAGATATCGCCATTTACAATTTGAGTTATGAGCAATTAGTAACTGAGCCTAAAGCGCAACTAAACGCGTTATTTTCGTTCTTAAATTGCCAGTTTGAGCCACAGTGTCTGCAGTTTTATACACGTAAGTCGGCCGTAACAACACTAAGCAAACAAGCTATAAGGCAACCTGTAAATACATCTGCAGTGGCCCATTGGCAGCGCTATAAAACACCACTTTTAAAACTACTAGATGGAACACCTTAATTAACTATGATCATTAAACCAGGTTAATACATCGCTAAATTGCTCATCACGGGCGCTTGGGTGGGTAAGCATATTAATATGATCGTAATCAACATGGTGACCATGACGTTTACCGTAAATTTTTAAGGTTTGTTTGCCAGGCCCAGATTCTGCTATAAACTTTTTAATATCAATAGGCTGGGCGAGAGCTTTGTCGTTTACACCTGCAACATGAAGCGTAGGCGGTACATGCAGCTTAGCTAACGCACTTGCGTAATTAAAACCATCGTCACTATCAACCCACGGCCTTTTTTTAGCCCACTGCATACTTTGATAGTGCGACTTTTGCGATTCGTTGTCACTGCCCCATTTATAACCTTTCGCATTTAAAAACCCGTGTTTTTTAGCTAGTAACGGCGCCATAAAGTACCAAATAACATTCGCTTGCAGTAACTTCTTAGGATGGTTATTAAACAGTGAACGCTTTGAGCCAAAATAAGCACAGGCTTTAACGTCTTTTAAATATTCAGGGAAGCGCGCAAATACGCTATTCATCAATACGCCGCCCCAAGAATGGGCAACCCAGTAGTCAGGCTTTTTACCTTCTAATTGTTCAATATGATCAATAAAAGCAGGAATATCTTCTACTATGGCTTCTGTTTGGCCATATTTTGAATGGCGAGTTATAAGAGGTTTACTTTCTCCGCGCCCACGTAAGTCTGCCACATAGCAGCAATAGCCTTGCTCAGCCAAAAAAGGCGCTAACCCTTTATTACTATGAGTATAAAAAATTTTGCCGTTTTCTACTGCGCCATGCATTAAAAACACCACCGGACCTGATTGCTCATCGTTCGCAATACGACGTAAATGCAACGTTTGCTGTTCGGCTAATTGAACAAAATGTGATTGCTGAGTGATTGCCACGTATTTTCCTTTATAATTTTTATAGACTCATCCTACCAGTTGCCATGCTAATTCTAAAGTAAATGGTTGCACTTTTTAGCCATGCATTTGATACAATTGTGTCATTATTTAATTGCTAACTTTAAGCCATGAAATCAAAACCTAATAGCAACAAACTACACCCTCGCAATCAGCATTTAAATGGCTATGATTTAGACCTGTTATGCGAAAAACATAATGCGTTAGCACCTTTTATAGTGGTAACACCTGCGGGCAATAAAAGCATAGATTTTAGCAATAACAAGGCAGTTAAAACACTTAATCAGGCTCTGTTAAAAGCGCACTATAATATTGAGTTTTGGGATATACCAGATCAAAACTTATGCCCCCCTATTCCAGGGCGAGTAGATTATATACATTACTTGGCCGATTTATTAAGCACAGATAACCTACAAAACATACCTACAGGGCGTAAAATTAAAGCGCTTGATATTGGTACCGGTGCTAACTTAGTTTACCCTCTTACAGGTATCCACGAATACAACTGGCACTTTACGGGTAGTGATGTAGATGCAAGCTCAATAAAAATTGCTAAGCAAATTGCGCAGTTTAACGGTTTAAAAATCACCTTAAAACAACAAAAGAATGCATCTTCTATTTTTGAGGGCATTATTAATCAAAAAGACTTGTTTCATGTAACTCTGTGTAATCCTCCGTTTCATGCAAGCGCGGATGAGGCTAACAAGGGCACTGAGCGAAAGTGGAAAAATTTAGGAAAAGCTCCCCAAAACGCCCTTAATTTTGGCGGCCAAAATAACGAGTTGTGGTGCGAAGGTGGTGAGGCCCAGTTTATCAGTAATATGATTACTGAAAGCGAGCAATTTGCAGAGCAAGTAATATGGTTTACCTCCTTGGTTTCAAAAAAAGAAACACTTGCTACGTTAGAAGAAAAGCTAAGCACTCTACCTATTGCTGAATATAAAATTATAGATATGGCGCAAGGACAAAAAATAAGTCGCTTTATTGCGTGGAGTTATTTTGATAAGGCCACCCGTGAGCAAATTTTTGAAGAGTTTGTGTAAACTCATAAAAATAATAAAGCCTGCACTAATAAAGGAATAACAACAATGATAGATTTTCGTTCAGACACCGTTACTCAACCGTCAAAAGCCATGCGCGATGTAATGTACAATGCACCTGTTGGCGATGATGTATACGGCGATGATCCTAGCGTAAACCAATTAGAATCATACGCCTGTGAACGTTTTAACTTCGAAGCCGCGCTTTATTGCAGCTCTGGCACACAAGCTAATTTACTGGCGTTAATGGCACATTGCGAACGCGGAGATGAATATATTTGTGGGCAAAATGCCCATAATTATAAGTTTGAAGGCGGTGGCGCTGCCGTGCTTGGCTCTATACAACCTCAACCTATCGAAAACGAAAAAGATGGCAGCTTATGTTTTAACAAAGTTGCCGCAGCTATAAAACCTGACGATAGCCACTTTGCAAACACTCGCTTGCTTAGCCTTGAAAATACCATTGGTGGAAAAGTGCTCCCGCTTGAGTACTTAGCCCAAGCTCGCGACTTTGTTAATACGTACAATTTAGCACTGCATTTAGACGGTGCGCGTGCGTTTAATGCAGCCGCTGAGCTAAATGTTGATATAACAGCAATTACAAAGCACTTTGACTCTGTTTCAATTTGTTTATCTAAAGGCTTAGGTGCGCCAATAGGCTCGTTATTATTAGGATCACAAGAATTAATTAACAAAGCTAGGCGCTGGAGAAAAGTACTAGGCGGTGGGATGCGACAAGCAGGAATGCTGGCAGCCGCTGGGCAATATGCACTTGAAAACAACGTTACCCGTTTAAGTGATGATCATGGTAATGCGCGCTACTTGGCAAATAAGTTAAATGAGCTAAATGGTTTTAGCGTTGATATGAGCAATACAACCAACATGGTGTATGCAAGTTACTCAGGCGGCACTAACATTAGTAAAATTGCCAATGAGCTTGCACAACAAGGGATATTAATTAGCCCAAGCAAGCAACTTAGGCTAGTAACGCATTTAGATATTACGGGCGATGATATTGATATATTTTTAAATGCTTTGTCGGCCCATATTTAATTCTGCTTTATAGTGTTTGCGGCACACCGAAACGTATCGATCGTTGCCGCCTATTTCCACTTGGTTACCATCGGCAATGGCATTGCCATTTTCATCCGTACGCAGCACATGGTTTGCTTTGCGTCCGCAATGACACACCGTTTTAAGCTCAATCAGCTTATCGGCCCACGCTAATAAATACTGTGAGCCAATAAATAACTCGCCTCTAAAGTCGCTACGCAGGCCATAACATAGTACCGGAATACCTAATTCATCCACTACATCAGTTAACTGCATTACCTGCTCTTTTGATAAAAACTGACACTCGTCAACCAACACACAATGGCGTTTTTTTTCATCTTGCAGCGTTTTAATAAGATCAAATACATTTTTAGATTCATCAAATATATGTGCATCTGCCTGCAGGCCAATACGAGATGATACTTTTCCTACCCCTGAGCGATTATCAATTGCAGCTGTTAAAATAACCGGTTCCATACCGCGTTCGCGATAGTTAAATGCCGATTGCAATAAAGTGGTTGATTTACCCGCATTCATCGCTGAGTAGTAAAAGTATAATTGAGCCATTACCGTGCCTAAAGAGAAAAAGTGCGCTTATGCTACCTTAATATGCCATTAATACCAATTTCATATCGTTATTAAACCTAGGGCGTGTTGTACTTTGGTGGGTGAATTTGCAGCAGTATGTTTGGTTTTTAGGCAAGGCAGAGCCTATGTAGTGTGGTTATTCCACATAAATAGGCGATAACGCATCATATATGCCAAACATGCACTGCCCTCTGGGTTCTTTCTAGGGACGGGCAACTCTTTGTTGCCTACATGGATGTAGGTAAGGGGTGTGAGCAGGACGCGGAAGCTTTGCTCGGTTTTTACTTATTCTTAAATGGATGTAAGCCAGTAGGGTAACGCAGGAGCAGTTACCGAGCCCACTAGGTTACAAACCTCGCGCTGCGATTTAATCGCCCCTAGATGGAACAAGTTTCAATCCACAAAGATCAACACGCCCAAGTTATTGCTCAAAGGCTTGTAAGTATTTTACATAAACAGGTGCGCTATCAAACCTAGATAACCATTGCCACATCTCAAGGCTTAAAGCGCTATTTTCTGTGTAAAATTGTTTAGAAAAAATAAGATAACCATTTGTGGTTTCGTAAGGAGGATAAATGGCCTTAACATTTTTATTATGCGGGTAGCTCGATACATTTAAATCATCTACTTTGCATAAATCAACACTCGCTTGTACTACTCCCTTATCAAGAAGCTCAAATGCTTTAGCTTTAGAAAACGTATTATGAATAAATAAAGGCTCATCTTTTAAGGTGCTATTGAGGCCATAACCATTAGGTATAGCAATAGTGAATGCTTTTTTTTGAAAAACTTCGCGAGAGTGCCACTCCTTATGAAACTTAGAATTACCAATTAAACAACTACTAAAGCGACTCACAGCAAATTGCGATTGTAAGTCTCCCTTTTCATTAAACGGGTAAGCTGCAATCCGCTCACGACCTCGGCGATAACTTGCAATAACCGCATCTACCTTATTAAATTCAAGATCGTTTAGGCACCTGCGCCAAGGTTTCCTTACAAATTCAACCTTAAGACTGTCTAATTCAGCGTCTAATTTACGAAGCACTTCTATAGAAGCACCTGGTTTATCTATCGGTACTTCTTGCCCTACGCCTAAAAACATAGGCGCGATATCTTTATCTTCGTAACAAAATAGAAGCGTTTGAGGCTTAGCAAACACTGCTGAGGAAAACATCAAAATAATTATAAATAAATAATTTAAGCTGCTGATACTCATAATAATTTTTATTAATAAATAATATTAAATTGTAGCTTGTGATAATAAAGCTGCCAGTTCTGAATCTATTAAATTATCCCTTCATGCTTTAGTAGCCAACTTTTTCTCTCAAGTCCACCGGCATACCCTGTAAGTTTTGAGTTTGCACCTATTATACGATGGCACGGTACAATAATGCTGATAGGGTTTTTTCCATTTGCGGCACCAACAGCCCTGACTGCTTTTGGGTTACTTAATGCCGTGGCAATATCACCGTAGGTGTTCGTTTTCCCATAAGGCACATTTAACAATGCTTGCCATACACTTTGTTGAAATGCTGTGCCTTTTGTATCAAGAGGTACATTAAACGTGGTACGCGTATTGTTAAAGTACTCATTGAGCTGTTCAGCACAGCAAAGTATTGCTGTATTCGTTACTTCTTCAAAAGGGGTATGAACATATTCTACATGCGGGTAAAAGCCCACATAGCTAACCCCTACTTCAGTTGCCTGAATAATAATATCGTCTATTGGGCTTGGGATACATGTTTGAATTATCATTATAATTGCTGCCATAGTTGAAACGTTAAGTAAGAACGAAAAGGAGCACAATTTTCACTCTCAAATGGGGTTGCCGCAGCCTGTGCTTTTTTTACCCCTAAATCCCCATCTAGTAATATGTCGGGCAGGCTTTGCCCTCTTAATTTTGCATAATTAACCGTCCAAGGGCCAATTCCTTTTAAGCTTAGCCACTGTTCTAAATCATTACAATCAGGGTTTAGTGCACAAAACTCAGCTAAGTTGTGCAATGCGTTTTTTCGCGCTTGCGGCATTTTAAAAAATGTAAACTCACTTTTAGCAACGCGATCTGCACTTGGAAAGTAGACTCGTTCACCTTGTTGTTCACCTTGTTGTTCACCTTGTTGTTCACCAAGTTCATTCACTAATTTTGTTACTAAATTATGTGCAGCTGTAACGCTTACTTGTTGACCAAGTACCGCTCTTATTCCGGCCTCAAAGCTTGACCAAATACCCGGTATCCTTAAACCATGAGTGAGTGTAAATGCGTTATTTATATTATTAGCTAAATGACTTTCGATTAAATTAATATCTGCGTCTAAATCAAGTACGCGCCGTATATTATTAATGACTTGTTGCAGGTAAAGCGTGTTATCGATATCTATCTCAACAACAAAGTAATTTTTACGTTCCACAAAACGCGCGTTAAAACTTCCTTTACAACTAGCGTAGGTAAATGTACGACCATAACTTTTATCATCAAGCCACTCTATTGGCTTAATAAGCCTTTTTGCTAAAAAACCATGTAACGCTTGCCAATTATAAGGGGGTCTAAAAGGTAAGGTTAGTTTAAGTGAAGAACTTGATGGTTTGTCACTTGAACGAAGCTTAGAAGGGGCAATATTTAATTGTTGTAAAAAAGCGTCGTTAAAACGTCTAATACTTTTAAAACCTGATGCAAACGCAATTTGCGTAAGCGGGAGGCTTGTTTCTTGAATTAATTTTTTAGCGAAATGACACTGATTAAATAATCTATATTGTGTAATAGACACACCAAAATATTGAGAAAACAGTCGTCTTAAATAACGGCTACTTATTCCTAAGCGAGCTGCTAGCTTTTCACAGTCGTGCTCATCGTTTTGATCTATTAACTGCTTTGCTCTAAGCGCTGTCGTTTTTGTGCCCTGCCAAGCAGCACTGCCTGGAGCACTGTCGGGACGACATCGAATACAAGGTCTAAACCCAGCTTGTGCAGCATTATGTGCAAACTGATAATAAGTTACATTTTTTTCGTGTGCAGTGGGAGCTGGGCATATAGGCCTGCAATATATCCCCGTACTTTTAACAGCAATATAAAAAAGCCCATCAAAACGGGCATCTCTACTTTGACGTGCCTTTTGCCAATGCTGAATATTCATAAAGCTGCTCAGTATAATAAATTAAGATGCCAGTAGCTTATAGAAACGATAGTACATTACTAGCCATTTTCGGACCTTAATTAAACCCTAATTTTTTATGAGTTTATAATATTGCACTTAATTTATTAACCAAAGCGCTAACCAAGAGATTAACTAGGGCATGTTGATCTTTGCGGATTGAAATTTGTTCAATCTAGGGGCGATTAAATCGCGGCGCGAGGTTTGTAACCTAGTGGGCTCGGTAACTGCTCCTGCGTTACCCTACTGGCTTACATCCATGTAAGAATAAGTAAAAATCAAGCAAAGCTTCCGCGTCCTGCTCACGCCCCTTACCTACATCTATGTAGGCAACAAAGAGTTTATCGCGCCTAGGAAGAACCCGAAGGGCAGCGCATGTTTAGCATTTATGCCGCGTTATCGCCTATTTATGTGGAATAACCACACTTCATAGGCTCTGCCTTGCCTAAAAACCAAACATACTGCTGCAAATTCAACCACCTAAGATCAACACGCCCTAATCTAATCGCAATAATAGACTACTTAGCAAAGTCGATTAGCTCTTGCCCAGTTAACCTATAAATTATCCATTCATTTTGAGGTTTAGCCCCAATACTGTCATAAAAGTCTATTGCAGGTTTATTCCAATCAAGTACAACCCATTCAAAGCGACCGCAGTTATTACTAATTGCTTTATTTGCAAGGTGTTTCATTATTGCTTTGCCTGCGCCATTACCGCGACTATCTGGGCTTACGTATAAATCCTCTAGGTATAAACCGTTTTTACCAAGCCACGTAGAATAGTTGTAAAAATACACAGCAAAACCAATGGGTTCATCATCTTGTAAGCAAATAATACTATGAGCGGTAGCACCTTCACTAAATAAAGTATCTATAATGGCTTGTTCATCTGTTTTTACAGCATCTGGCTCTTTTTCGTATATAGCAAGCTCAGTAATAAAATGCAAAATAGTTTTCGCGTCACTTGGCTTCGCGTCACGAATAATAACGGGTTGTTTCATTTATTTTTAATCCTAAATATACTGCTCTAATTTATCTTTTAAAATATCTAATTGAATTGGTTTACTCAAGTAATCATCCATTCCTGCTTTAATGCAACGCTCTTTATCTGACTCCATTGCATTAGCAGTCAGCGCAATGATTTTAATATCTTTGTGTTTCATCGTCGCCAACCCTTTGCGAATAGCTGCGGTGGCTGCAAATCCATCCATTACAGGCATTTGGCAATCCATTAAAACAACTTTAAAAAAGTCAGACTCGTGGGCTTTTAATATATCGATGGCTAATTGCCCATTTTCAGCAATAGTCACTTCGCAATTAAGCTTTTTAAGCATTAATTTAGAAACTTGTTGATTGATAGGGTTATCTTCAACTAATAATATTTGCGCAGGCTCTCCTACTTTTTTAAGCGAAGAAATATAACCTGGTGTAACTAATGGCAGCACTTCATCATCTTCGTTACTTGTAATAACAGACAACGCCGAAATTAAATCGGCCGTTGTTACTGGCTTTGGAAAATATGCCTGAAAACCAACATCTGAATATTTCTGCGCACCTTCCATACCCGCAATACTCGTCATCATTACAAGTGGCATTGATTTGTAGCGCTCATCCGCTTTTAATACTTTACACAGCTCAATGCCGTCCATTTCGGGCATTTGCATATCAAGCACTGCTATATTGTATATTTCTTGGTCATTTTTATATCGCTGCGCGCACATATCCAATGCTTGTTTAGCGTTAGAAGCAAGGACTACTTTGGCCCCCCAATGCTGGAGTTGTTGAGAAATAACAATACGATTTGTTTCATTGTCATCAACAACTAAAACCGTTAACTCAGCCATGTTAACATTAGGTATATAGCGCTCTTTTTGCTCACCTTGAGTAAGCATAAAAGTGGCTGTAAATACGCTCCCTTCTCCTTGTTTACTGACAAGAGAAATCTCTCCCCCCATCAATTCACAAAGCTGTTTACATATAGCAAGACCTAAACCTGTGCCACCATATTCACGCGTTGTTGATGCATCAACTTGAGAAAAAGGTGTAAATAATTGCTGCTGTTTTTCCTCACTAATTCCAATACCAGAGTCTTTCACGCTAATAACAAACGCTAAACCTTGCGCTAATTTATTAACTTTTGCACTAACCACCACCTCTCCATGGCTGGTAAACTTAACGGCATTGCTGAGTAAGTTAGTTACAACTTGACGAATACGACCAGGGTCGCCGCACAACTGTGAAGGCTCTAGCGAGACTAAATCAAGAATGATCTCAATGCCTTTATCCTGTGCTGACAGTGCTTGAGCCGCAGCAACTTCACCTATTAAATCACGGCCATTAAAGTTAATTTTTTCAAGTTCAATTTTACCTGCTTCACCCTTTGAAAAATCAAGTATATCGTTAATGACCCCCAATAAAGAGTGAGCACTTTTTTTAGCGATACCAACTTTAGTTTCGATTGGTTTTGATAGCGGCTCAAGCTCCACCAACTCAAGCATACCCAGTACACCATTCATAGGCGTTCTAATTTCGTGACTCATAGTGGCTAAAAAGTCGCTCTTAGCAACGGCTGCCTCTTCGGCTTTTACAAGGGCGACTTTTAGCTCTTCACTTATAACTTTACGTTGCTGAGATACTAACGTACTGCCCACTAACGTCGCCAAAGAGCGAAGATAGGTTTCCTCACTTTGGCTCCAATGATGATGCTCACCTACGGTTTCTGCGCACAAAATCCCTAAGTTTCCGTCTCCGCTAGAAATTACAGCGTCTAACATTGACTTAATATTAAGTGGCTTAGTATATGAGTCTGTAAAGTCAGTGGTTGCCGGATGCGTATATACATCTTCTATAGCCACTAAATTATGTTCAAAAATGGAATTATAATAGCATGGGTAATCTTTAGCGGTTAATACAGCATCAGAATCAACAAACCCCTGTCCTTGAATATATAGACCATGACAAGCCATTGCGTTTCGTTGTGGGTTAAAAATCCATATCGATGCGCGTGCAACATCTAATACTTCACACATTGATTTAATGGCTAATTTTTTAACTTGAGCCACTTCACTATTTTGCACCTCTGGCGCAACAGTTAATGATGCTAAATTTTTGTTGTATCTGTTGGCTTTTTCACTTTCGAGTTCTAAGCGTTTATGAGCGTCAATACTTTGAAATGAGCCAAATACTCGTACGCACTTATCGTCTTTAAATTCTGCCTGCCCCATTGATTTAACCCAGCGCTCTTGCCCTGTATGAGTTAAAATAATAAGCTCAACACTCCAACTCTCTCCAAGCGTCACTGCACATTCAAACAGAGTATTTATAGTATCTTGATGCACTCCTGGTTTGTAAAACTCAATAGCAGTATCAATATTCGGTTCAAAGTCTTCAGGCACATCATGAATAACTTTAACCTCGTCAGACCAATAAAGCGTATGCGCTTCTAAGTCCATTTCCCAGGCGCCAATTTGCCCTTGTTTACTCATTGATTCTAATAGGCTTTGCTGACGCTTTACTTCTAATTGTGTGTTATAACGCTGTGTAATATCTAAAATAAAACCATCTAAATATAAAACGCTGCCATCATCTGCGTAAATTGCTTGGCCTTTTTCATTTACCCAATGCAAGCTTCCATCACGGGCATTTACTCTGTACTCAATAGACCAAGATTGTTTAGCTCCTACACAGTGCAAAATTTCATTTTTTACCTTTAGTGCGTCATCTTTATGTATTAAGTCATAAAAATCTAAAGATTCATTATGAATTAGTTCATTAGGTGAATAACCTGTTATTTCAATCGATTGCTCACTCATATAAAGAGTGCTTAACTTCTCATCAAACTTACAGCGATAAATAATTCCAGGTATATTAGCAACTAAAGATGCAAACCTGTCTCGACTCCCTTGTAACTCATGTTCAGTCGCTTTTTGAGCTGATATATCTAAATGAGTACCAATCATACGCATTGGTGAGCCATCACTATTCCACTCAACCACTTTTGCAGTATCTAGCACCCAAATCCAATGCCCATTTTTATGCTTCATACGGGCTTGGTGCACATAGTAATCTGTTTGCCCGGTAAAGTGCTCTTTGAGTTTTTGTTCCGATATGATCAAGTCTTCGGGGTGAGCATACTTATACCAAGTATTTATACTGAAAGGCTCAATTTCACTTAGCTGATAGCCGATAATTTCAGCCCATCGGTTGTTGAATGTAACTTTACCTGTATCAACATACCAATCCCAAATACCCACAGCGGTTGAGTCAATTACAAGCTGTAATTGTGTTTTATGTTGCTCAAGCTCTAGCTCTTGCAGTTTAAGTGCTGTTAAATCAGTTCGAATAGCAATGTAACTTTGCGGCTTACCATGCTCATCTAAAAATGGCGCAATGGTGGTATCTACCCAATAAATTCCACCATGTTTTGCTTTATTACAAATATGGCCGTTCCATACATCACCACGTTTGAGGGTTTGATACATTTCTTTAAAAAATGCTTTGTCGTGTTTACCTGAATTTAAAAGGCGATGATTTTTACCTATTAACTCATGCTCATCGTAGCCACTGATCTCGCAAAACTTTTTATTTACAAAAGTAATAGTGCCATGTAAATCCGTTATCGCCACAATAGCGTGCTCATCTAGCGCACTTTTTTGCTCTGCGAGCTGCTTTAGCGCAACTTGTAAGGCTGTACGTTGTTCTTGCAAGGTAGTTTGTTGCTTTGCTTTTACTTCTACCAGTTCATTTAAATCTGATGAAAGTTGATTGAACTCTTTACTGTCATTAAGGATCGCAACCTTACCTGTGCCACCTTTAGTAATATTTTCTACTGTTTTAGCAAGATTAATTAATGGCCTAGATAGCCTGCGCCCAAACCACAAAGATGAAATAAGTATTAATATCAACGCAGCTGCATTAGTTAGTAGTGCTAATTGTTTATAATTATCAGCCCCCTGAAGCGCTACTTTTACAGGCTTAGAGACCAATAATTGCCAACCATCTTCATTTAAAAAATTTAAATTACTTTTATAGGCATATAGAATTTCGTTATTAGTATTTTTGTAAGGAAAAACTCGATTTAGCACAGAGCTATTTTGAGAAAGAAACAGGGAATTATCTGTGCCTTCAATAAGTTGCTGTATTTTATTATGGTGCATAACGTAAAATGTTATGTCTTTATTTTCTGCATGTATTTTATTTAGATTATTTAACAAGCCAGCTAAATTTAAATCTGCTAGTAAAATAGCATCCAATTGTTGATTAGAGTTTAAGATGGGGATTGCAACTATGTGAATCGCTTTATTAGAAAGGCCCAACGTGTGAAACTGTATCTTGCTCGATACAGACACACGTTCAAAAATGTTATCAATGCTTTGTTTTTCTAATGAGCTAAAAAAATCGGAGGTAGGCTGCGTATCTCCAAGGCTAGCATCAACTAGTTCAACGTGATTGACAAAATCGTACTGCTTCTCAAATTTATCTATTAAGTTTTGCTTTTGTAAAGGAGCTGTCGCGAGTTGAGCTTTTAGCAAATATAAATCTTTAATGTGATCAGTAAACCAAATATTAGCAAATTGCTTACCAATATCACTTAACTCACTGAGTTCGTTATCTAAATTTTGTTTAAGCGTGCTATTAACATGACTAAAGCTAAACCACGTCAGTAAACAAAGTGGAGCTAAAGCAATAATTATAAAGGTTATAATTAGTTTACTTCGAATTGACTGGCCTTTCCCTGACATCATACTAAAGTTTGAACCTTTATCCATGCTTTCACTCAGCAACTTTAATCATTTTATATTACTTACATTAATGCACTAAATCACTAAACTCGCAAGTATTTGGCATTAAACCCTATAAAAAATCAGTATTTAGCATGCTTTGTTAAATTTTGAATATGTATGCACTATCATTAGTCCCATGGTGTTAATTCACTTTACTTACAATGTAAAAATACGCATGGTATTAGGGCGTGTTGACCTTTCGTGATTAATTTTGCAGCTGTATGTTTGGTTTTTAGGCAAGACAGAGCCTATGTCGTGTGGTTGTTCCCCATAAATAGGCGATAACGCAGCATAAATGCCAAACATGCGCTGCCCTTTGGGTTCTTTCTAGGGGCGATAAACTCTTTGTTGCCTACATGGATGTAGGTAAGGGGCGTGAGCAGGACGCGGAAGCTTTACTCGGTTTTTACTTAGCCCACTAGGTTACAAACCTCGCGCCGCGATTTAATCGCCCCTAGATTGAACAAATTTCAATCCACAAAGGTCAACACGCCCTAATATTAGTCTGCACATAAAAAAGAGGCCCCATGGGACACAATCACGCACATAGCCATGTAGATGATAACCAAAGTAACAAACAGCTTTTTATCGCTATTTTAATTAATGTATTGCTGAGTGTAGTACAAATTATTGGTGGTATATTTTCGGGTAGCTTGTCCTTAATAGCAGATGCACTTCACAATCTAAGTGATGCTGGGGCTATATTCATTGCGCTAGTCGCTCGTAAAATCGGTGCTAAACCTGCAAGTTCAACTCATCATTTTGGTTATAAACGCGCCGAAATACTCGCCACACTTTTTAATAGCAGCACGTTAATAGTTATAGGTGTGTATTTAATTTTTGAGGCAATAGCAAATTACATAAACCCGCAACCTATTAATGGCTGGGTAGTAGTTTGGGTTGCTGCAATTGCGCTTATTGTAGATATAGCTACGGCATTACTAACCTATAAAGCAGGCGCAAACCACAATATGAATATTAGAGCTGCATTTATTCATAACGTTTCTGACGCTATGGCGTCTATTGTAGTGATGATTGCTGGTACGCTCATTATTTTATTTGATTGGTATATTGTAGACTTGATAGCCACGGTACTTATTTCAATCTATGTGATTTACCACGGCGTTTTATTATTAAAAGAAAGTTGTAAAATTTTAATGCAAGCAGCACCTAGCAATTTAGATACAGATGCGCTAACTCGCGCTATTAAAAAAGAATTTAATATTGAGTCTGTAGTAAGTATAAAAGTGTGGCTACTTGATGATACTCAAAGTCACTGTGAGCTAGTAATTAGCACAAAGACTAGAGTTAAACTTACTGACGTGAAACGTTTTATGCATGACAACTTTAACATTGAAAACTGCATAATCGAAAACCAACCTTATACAATTAATAGCGAAGCATGAAAAACTAGAGCGGTATTTAATTGAAAACTGCTCGTATTATCATTTACAATAAGTGTATTAGCTCAACATTGAGATACACTTTTTGAAACTTTGGTTACGCAGAATCCATTTAGGTTTAGCCCTAATTAGCGGATTGTTTTTATTAATAGTAAGTTTAACGGGTGCAGTATTAATTTACGCTAAAGATATACAGCATTTTATTCAACCAGATAAATGGCAAGTTACCCCTCAGGAAAAAACATTAAGCAACCAAAAACTAATCGAATATGTGCAAAGCCATACACAGCAAAAAATAAACTTTTTTATGCCCGAGGCTGATAAAACACTCGCGTGGCAATTTAGGTTAGCAAATAGACATTACGTGAGTGTAAACCCTTACTCGGGACAAGTGCTGTACAGCTACGAAAGTAGCGATACGCTTTATGGTTTTACTTTAGGCTTACATCGCTGGTTATTGTTTGAAGACAGTGATGGGAACAAGCCCTTCAAGAACTGGATGTCTATATGTGCTTTAATGCTTTTAGTAAACGTAATACTCGGCTTTTATATTTGGGTAAAACCCAAAAACAGAGTTAAACGCTTGGCCATAAAACCTAAAGCTAAATTTAGAGTGTTAATGTATCAACTACACACTGTATTAGGAGTCTATTTTTTTATACCGCTAATACTTATAGCGTTTACAGGAATGGCGTTTAATTGGAAAACACAAACTCAATCCGTATTGGAGTTTATGACATTCAATAAAGTTCAAAGCAGGCCCTCTGCACCTAAAATAAGCCTCCCATTACAAGGTGTTGCAAATTATAATGAAGCAATTAAAAATGCCCAAGGTACCTTTCCAAATGCTCAATTATATAGGGTGTATCTACCTAAAAAAACAAATGATGCACTCGCACTGAGAGTTAAAAACCCTGGCGAAAGCCATGCATATAGCTGGGTATGGGCAAACCCTTTTACTGGGGAGGTATTAGATTCGTTTGATGCCAGTAAAACTAACTTTACAACCCAAGCATGGAACTTTAAATACAAATTTCATATAGGCGGTTTTGCTGGGCCGATAGTACAATTTTTATGGTTACTAATAGCATTATCACTGGCGTTTTTTATTATAAGTGGCTTTTATTTTTGGGCAAAAAGACATAAGTGGATCTAAATACAAATAAAAAACTATCCACAAACCAAGCAATAACGCAAACTTAAATAAGAATCAAAACCAATAGTAAACCAATGATTTTTAAAGAAAAACTTGCAATGAAAGCAATTTATACTACACTGCATACAATTGAAATAGTTAAGGCGATTTATCATGAAAGGTAATCAAAAAGTAATCGATGCATTTAACACATTGTTAGCTAACGAGTTAGCGGCAATCGATCAGTATTTTATACACTCACGCATGTATGATGACTGGGGCTTAAACAAGCTATACGAGCGCCTTAACCACGAAATGGAAGAAGAAAAAGATCACGCAGATTGGCTTATCAAACGCATTTTATTTTTAGAAGGCGTACCAAATATGACCAAACGTCGTGATTTACTTATTGGTAATGACGTAAAAAGCATGATGCAAAACGATTTAACACTTGAGCTTGAGGTAGTTGCTTGTGTTAAAGATGTAATCGCAATATGCGAAGAGCAACAAGATTACCAATCTCGTAGCATTTTAGAAAAGCTATTATTTGATACCGAAGAAGATCACGTTTATTGGTTAGAGCAACAAATTGGCTTAATTGACAAAATCGGCGCTCCAAATTACCACCAAGCACAACTAGGCTAGCGGGAGCATATTATGAAAGGCGATAAAGACGTTATTACAGCACTAAATAAAGTGCTAGCTAATGAGCTTGTAGGTATTAACCAATATTTTTTACATGCACGCATGTTTAAAGATTTTGGCTTTACACAACTAGATAAAGCAGACTACAAAGTATCTATTCAAAAAATGAAAAATGCAGATAGATTAATCGAACGCATTTTATTTTTAGAAGGGCTGCCAAATCTTCAAGACTTAGGCCGATTACGTATTGGTGAAAACAGCGAAGAAATGATTGCAGCCAATATGAGCTTTGAGCTTGATACAATCGACGAACTGAGAAGTGCAGTTAAATTAGCTGAAAGTAAACAAGATTATATTAGCCGAGAAGCGCTCGATCACATTTTAAACGAACAAGAAGAGCAAATTGACTGGCTAGAAACACAGCAATTACTTATTAAAAATACAGGGCTTGAAAATTACTTACAGTCTCAACTGTAAACAATGATTCAGCCACAAAAAAAGCAGCTTAATAAAGCTGCTTTTTTTATGAATTTTTTAAAATGTAATTACGCAACTTGATCGGTAATATCTGCAATTTCGATAAGTTTACGATTAAGGATCTTTTTAGTACAACCACAACACTTACCGCATTGGCTGCCCACTTTAAGCTCTTTAGTTAATTCACGCATGGTCGTTGCACCATCGTCAATTGTTTGCTCAATTTTTTTATCAGTCACACCGTGACAAAGACAAATATACATCAATACAAACCATGTTAATTACATTCAATGGATGCATACTAATCTAAACGACAATTGTTATCAATAGCTTCCTCACTAAAAATACACATTATTTATTAAATAATAGCCTTTGTTCTTTTTACTATATTTACCTAAAAATCAAATTATGGAATAATGCCCACCTCTTAGGGGAGTAGCCCGCTCAGTAATGAGTAAACTTATCAACATAATTGCACCTCATGTGCATGGTAAGTTTGTAATGTTGTAGCAAGCATTATCGGCGAGACCTAGGTAGGCACTATCCTCATGGCGGGAGATACGTGTTTACCTTGGTTTAGCACTCCCGCCTATAAGTATTTTTTAATGGAAGTTTTTTTTACCTCAACCGTCACCGTCACACTTGCCGAAATTGGCGATAAAACTCAGCTTTTATCACTATTACTTGCCGTACGCTTTCGTAATAAAGCAGCCCTGGCTCTAGGTGTTTTAGCCGCCACACTTATTAACCATGGCCTATCTGCTTGGCTTGGGGGCTGGATAAGTGAAAGTATTACTCTCTCCTATTTACCAATAATCGTTAATTTAAGCATAATTGCAGTTGGCATATGGCTGCTAATTCCAGATAAGGATGAAGATGTTAGCCATCGATATGATAAATATGGCGCATTTTTAGTGTCTTTTGTATTATTTTTTATCGCTGAAATAGGTGATAAAACACAAGTTGCCACAGTATTACTCGGTGCCCAATATCAAGACGTATTTTGGGTAACTATTGGTACAACATTAGGAATGCTAATCGCTAATATCCCTGTAATTTACGCAGGTAATGCATTGTTAAAGCGAATATCGCTTAATAGTGTAAGGTTTATTGCTGCCAGCGTGTTTGTTCTATTAGGCGTGTATGGATTAATGACTTACTAACTTAGCCTGAACCCTGGGTAATAAACCTATCTCTAGCAGCTATTTTCAGCGCTAACTGCGTTATTTATGAATAATAGAGCAACTAGCTAGTTGCTCTATTATGCTTGGGTTGAAGTTGTACAGTAACAACCCTTAGTATTGTTAAGTAATAGCTCGTTATTAAACCCAGCCATTAAATTAGTAATTACAGTTTCAACAAAACCGCTGCCCTGAGCGCAACCAAGCCCTTCAGAAAGAGGCCCCGCATATACAAACTCTCCTTTTTTATCTAAAACAACCGCTGCGGGTGTGGAGGGGATTACCGCTTGTAAAGATTTCGATTGCTCGAGGTTTATTACCTGTACACCCTTTTGGTTCGAAAAATCAGTTAATTGCTTCAAGTGCGTTTTAGCCTGAAAAGTACAACCACAATTAGGGTCTGTTACAATTACTAAAGAAGCATGCTGATTATTTTCATATTTAATTTGTTGTTTAAATTTATAAAACCACTGTGGTTCATTTAACAACTTATTAGTATCAAAATCAGTAAGCTGCGTCATTTGAAAGTATACTAGCCCAATCACTATGCTAACAAACCAAGCTGCTATCAAAACATAATTGACCAACTGAGATTTATTTGAATTTAGCAATACTTTGCTCTAACACATCAATGCTTACATCAATAAGTTGCACCTTAGCAGTTAACTGCTGCACTATTTGCGTATCTTGATATTGGTTTTGGCGCATATTATCAGTACTACTTGCTATTAATTCAGTATTACCTGCTTGCTCTGCAACAACCTGTGCAACAGAGTCTGAACTTGCAGAAACGGCCTCTATTTGTGCACTCATAGCCGAAATATTTTCTTTCATTGCTGCACTAATATCTGTTAAATCAACAACAAAACTAACACATTGGCTCATTGATTGAGTCGAGGTTTTACTATTACTTACTAAATCTTTTAACGTTAAGCTTATTTTATCGGTGGTGGCCTTACTATGGTTTGCAAGCGATCTTACTTCATCTGCTACAACAGCAAAGCCGCGCCCATGCTCCCCAGCTCGAGCAGCCTCAATTGCAGCATTCAAAGCAAGGAGGTTCGTTTGCTCTGCAATACCTGATATCTCATTTAACAAACTTGAAATAACGTCACCCGCCGCGACTAAATGGTTTATTTGCTCTTCGGTGTGATTAAGTAGCGTTAATAACTCTCGACTTTTAGCATCAGTTTGTAGCACTTCTTTTAAAGCATTTCCTGCGGCCTGAGTGATATGATCGACCTGATTTTTTAATACCTCACTTTCCTCTTCAACCAACTTAAAGCCATGGGCCACTTGTGCACCTGAGTTTGCTATGTCGTCTGTTTGCTGCGTTCGCTGTGTTGCGCCATCAGCTAGCTGATCATGCACTTGAATAAGCTCTTGTGAGTTGTTTTGCAAAGATAATGACTGAGTTTGGACCTGTTTAATAACATCAGCAATGTAATCTAGTAATGTATTAAATCCAGCCACAGCCTTACTATTAGTATCATCTGCGCGCAGCGATAGCTTGATATTTTCTGGGTCTTTCATTATTTGCTCTGTTGCAAAGCTTAATGACAAACCTGCACGTCGCTCTCGCTGTAATGTTATTGCTATATAACCTGCTACTAATACTTCAACGACAGCATAGCCGGCATGAATAAGCACAGTAGTAAATGCTAATCTGTCAGGGTCAAAAACATAAAATCCGGTATTTTGGGTCTGCAGGTAGTAAAAAGACAAATGATGAATAGCAACAAATACAATGGCCGTTATAAATACCTGCCACTTTACAAACATGATCAACATTGCCATTAGTATAAATATCTCAAAATGAATTTCTATCAACCCATACGCTTGCTGTATGTGTAAAAAAGAAAACATCATGATTGCAGCAGCTACAACATGGGCTGTGATGGCGCTACTTGGCTGTGTTTTAAGTAGCCATATTGGTAACAAACTTAGTGGTAATCCAATAATAAAGGCTTGAGTTAGCGTGCCAAAATATAAGCCAATCCCTATAGACTCAACAAATAAAAGAGAAAAAATAAGAGTAAATAACCGAGCGACACTAGACATAAATACCTTAATACAATTTAAGTTTATTAAACAAATCAAAGCCTATACGTAATAAACTCTAAATTTGAGCACCAACCCTAATAATAAAACATAGCAAGCATTTTAAAAACAAATAACTTACTAAAAATTAACAAAGACCAGACTTTGTGACTACTTAATAATAGGTAGTATTTGTTTAAACGTAGATGTAGCCGCTTTTTTTGTCCACTGGAAAATAACAATTTCAGCACACGATATCACCCCATCGGCTTGTTTAAGCTGCTCTAACGCTAACTTTTTATGTTCTGGATTTCGTGAACCAACCGCATCATGCACTAAAATCACTTCAAAGCCGTTTTGTATTAAATCTAAACAGGTTTGTAAAACGCACACATGAGCCTCAGTACCAACCACAATAATTTGCTTTTTACCGTAGCTTTTTATGTGTTCAAGAAAACCAGGCTCTGCACAAGCACTAAAGTAAGTTTTGTGAAAATATGACGCATCGGGTAAAGCATGCTTAATTGCAGCGCTGCTCTGACCTAAACCAACTATATATTGTTCTGTAATTAACGCAGGTATTTTAAGAATGTCACTAACTTTGGCGAGTTTAAGTACACTTTCTAAAATAGAATCAAAGCCTGATATTGAAGGAGCAAGCTTAACTTGCAAATCTATAATTAAAAGCAAACTACTTGCTGATTGTACATTTATGACTTTGCTCATATCACTACCTAAAATACTTTAAGCTATTGTGTTACAAAGGTTAGCTCATATTTTAAAAAGAGGTACATAAGTTAATTTATAGATGTTTTTTGTAATCGACATTTCAAAACATGCTATATTTAATTATAAATTAAGCCCCCCACTACCTGTTTTAAAGCGAGTTTATTAGTGTATATGAGTAAGATGGTTTTTCTTATCATCATTGTTGTTTTATTTTGCATTGGAAGTGCGAGCGCATCTCAAAACTATGCTCAGCAATTACAGCGACTTTCAACCGATGAAGGACTATCGCAAAGCTATGTCACACGCTCATTACAAGATGATATAGGATTTGTATGGATTGCCACTGCACAAGGCTTAAACCGTTATGACGGGTATCAAGTAACCGCGTTTGACGGAGATTACGACCTTGATAAACAATACATATATGACTTGTTTGAAACTTCTACAGGAAACATTATTGTATCTACCGATGTTACAGGCGCTTATTTAGTAAACCCCAATACGCTCAAAACAGAAAAAATTTACTCTGGGCAACTAGATGATAAAACGAATACCTACTCACCAATTTCGGCAGTTGCACAGCTTAATGAGCAATCATACTTTGCCATTGATGAGCAAATACTTACCTACAATCATAGTACTAAAAAATTAACGCCAATTGCCGCTTTAACCAATAAAGACGATTACATAAGAGCACTAGCTTTTTACAAAAACACCTTATACGTTGGTACTAACAATGGTATTTACACACTTGATATTAAAAGTAAAAAATTACAAACACTTTCACTTCACAAACATGAAAATGTGACTGCTGATAATAATAATATAAAACTTTTAACTCTTGATGCAGAGCTCGGTTTAATGGTTGGTACTGTAGAAGGTTTATATCTCTTAGCCTTCGACAAAAATAAAAATATAAACCCAGATCAAGTAAATACATTAGTTGCAGATTATAATATTTGGGATTACTCGAAAACAGACGCTGGAGAGTTTATTGCTACCCAAAGTGGCCTATTTCAGTACTTTAGACACACCGGAAATATCGAGTTTATTTTAAGCTTTGATGAGAGCAAATTTAATATTACAGAAAACACCATAAACGACGTGATGATTGATAAATCGGGTCTACTCTGGCTTGCTTCACGTACTCAAGGTGTTTTAACGTGGGCAACACAAACAAAACGTTTTAAAAATATCACTCTACCTAACAGTAATATAATTAATAAAATTGTTCAGGATGAAAATATACTTTGGGTAGGTACAGATAATGGAATTGCAAAATATAATTTAAATACTCAGCAAGTGAAAACCTTTTTAGAATCTACAGACAGTAAAGCAGTTTATGGTGAATATGCCGTATTTGATATTTTCCCTGCGAATATTAAGGGGGGGCAATATTTGTGGTTAGCGCGTTACCATGGCTTAGAGTTATTTAACAAGGTTACTGGAGAGAAAGAATCTGGCCATGAGCTAATAACTAGTGATCTAATCAATACAAATTTATTTGGTTTTGCTCAAATAGCACCAGACACTTTTGCATATATTTCTAACAGTGGGTTTTACATTTACAATGGTAAAACAGGTGAAAATAGGCCTATAAGAGGCCTAGAAGAGAAAACAAAACCAATAGATGCTTACACTTTTCATGCACCTTTAAACGCCTACCCAGAGGAGCTAATTTTAAGCACTAAAAATAAACTTTATAGATACCACGAAAAAACTGAAACGTTAACGACGATATTTCAATCAAATAATAAAAATAACAACCTATTTAATACTGTAGAAAACTTTTATTTAGACACTAAACGCAATTTACTATGGCTTGCTACAACGCAAGAAGGCCTTATTGCCCTTGATACTAAAACTTATGAACGAAAGCACACTTTTAACATTAAAAATGCGCTAGAAACCAACTCAATTTATATGTTGCTCGCAGACAATAATCGTAATTTATGGGCGAGCAGTGAAAATGGCTTATATCAGCTAAATTTAGATACCCAAAATATAACAAGTTACACCGTAAAAGATGGACTCAATAATAATAAATTTAGTGCTATTTCCGGTGTTATTTTAAATAACAAGCACATAGCTTTTGGCAGTTATCATGGCATATTACAGTTCGATCCGACTGATTTTAACTCCACAGATCAATCAACGCATACTAACTTAGAAATTACTGATATCAACTTACTTTCCAAAAACCTAACGTACTATCCAAATAAGTATAAATACAAGCCTCTAAAACTTGCTTACGACGATGTGGGTTTAACTGTGAAATTTTCAAACTTTGACTACATAAATAAAGAAAGCACACGCTATAAAGTAGTTCTTTCAGGTGCAAATCCACTTATTTATGACGAATTAAAAACAAATCAGGTGTTTTTTACGAAATTACAGCCTGGCGATTACTCATTAACGGTTTCCGTTGTAAATCAAAATGATACAAGTATTGGCGAGCAACGGTCACTTAACTTTAGTGTTGCCTACGCACCGTGGCAGTCGCCTCTTGCTTATGCGCTATACCTTATAGGAATATTCTTAATATTCTTTTTATTATTTTGGCAGTACAGAAACCGCCAAGTAGCAATAGAAAGTGCACAAAGAGAAACTATTCATTCACAAAAACAAACTGAGCTCGCGCTTAAAAACAACAAAAGTGGCGTATGGAATTATCGTTTTAGTGATCACACGGTTAACACGCAAAGAGGCTCAGAATTAGGCTACTTTAATTTACCTGAACGACTAAGCATAGAACGTTATTTTTTACTTATTCACCCTGATGATAGACGAAGAGTTGAAGCTCAATGGTACGCCTATATTAAACAAAATAAACAGCAACATTGGCAATCTACCTACCGCTTAAAGCATAAAGAGGGTCACTGGCTTTGGTATCAAGACCTCGGTCAAATTATGTATAAGGAACACACGAGTGAAGCACAGTATGTTTCAGGCATTTATACAAATATTACTGAGCAACGTGCTAATGAGCAACAAGCAAATATTTTAGGCGAGGCATTTAGCCAAATTACCGATTGGCTGTTAATTTTGGATGATCGACTGATGCCATTTTCTGCTAATAATAGCTTTATAGACACTTTTTCGAACGAACACCATTCAACAAAACTAAGCCTAAAACTTATAATTAATGCGATTGGAAAAGCTAAATGCAGAGAATTTGCAGCTAACTTTAAAGCTTTAAAAGCAAAACAAAACTGGCGTACAAATACACATATAAAAACCGCAAAAAACTCCCAGCACCCAGTTCACTTAAGCGTTACTGCAGTAGCAAAAGAAAGCAACACTGTAAGTTATTACGTGGTTGTTATATCAGATTTAACAGAGCAAAAACGCGCTGAAACAGAGCTTCGTTATTTAGCAAACTTTGACCCTTTAACGCGCTTACCGAATCGTAGTTTAATGTATAAAAATATTGAGCAAGCAATTGTTAAAGTACAAAAAAGTAATAATCAATGCGCTCTTTTGTTCATAGATTTAGATAAGTTTAAACCCGTAAACGACTCATTTGGCCATGCAGTTGGCGATAAATTATTGTGTGATATAACACGACGCGTGAGTGCAATGCTTGGTGACAACGCAGCACTTGGACGACAAAGTGGGGATGAATTTTTGGTATTAATTGAAAATATTGATTCGATAGAGTCACTCAACAATACAGTAAAAACAATAAGCCATGAGCTTGCTAATAAAGTTAGCATTGAAGATTTTTCGATTAATATATCTGCAAGTATAGGTGTTGCACTTTATCCTAATGACGCAAACTCTACTGATACTCTGATCCGAAATGCCGACGTTGCGATGATGCAAGCTAAACAAGCTGGCCGTAATGGGTTTAAGTTTTTTAATGAAAAGATGAACGAGCAAATCAAACAAAAGCTCATCCTAGAAAACGACTTAAAAGATGCAACAAAAGAAAATCTGCTATTTAATCATTACCAACCCATTGTTGATTTACACGCTAAAACAATAAATGGAGTTGAATTACTTATGCGCTGGGAGAATAAAGGACAATTTATCTCTCCGGCTGTGTTTATACCCGTAGCTGAAGAGACTGGGTTAATCGAAAAGTTAACCGAGCAAGCATTAAAGCGTGCTTTAACTGATTTAGCTCCTTTACTTAATAATAACCCACTGTTTTATATATCTCTGAACTTATCACCTAAGCATATTTTAAAAATACATATAGCGAGTCGCTTAGTGGCTATTTTAAGTGCTCACAATATAAATCCAAAGCAATTACGCCTTGAAATAACCGAAAGCACGCTCCTAGAAGATAAACAAAAAGCGTCAAAACAATTACACAAACTAAAAACAGCAGGATTTAAATTATTACTTGATGACTTTGGAACGGGCTATTCATCACTGACCTATTTAAGCCAGTTTCCGATTAATGTTATTAAAATTGATCAAAGCTTTGTACAAAGCATAGGCCTTGATAAAAATAACGAATCAATAATTAAAACAATCTATTCTTTAGCTGATAACCTTGGCTTGTATTGTATTGCAGAAGGGGTAGAAACTCATGAACAAATTATATTTCTTTCTGCTTTAGGCTGTCACGTATTACAAGGTTATTACTTCGCCAAACCAATGACAGCACAAGATTTATGTAATGGCAAAACCTTTGAAGAGATTACAAATTTACTTTAAGTAAGTTTTAGCGGTTAAATAAGCTTTAGAGCTGCGTATAAAATACTAATACCAATCTGCCTATATATGAGGTCTATTTAATGTTAAGAAAATTATGCTAGAACTAGGCAAAAATTTTTGTATCTAGTTGTTCTAAATAAAAATTTTTAACGACGTTATAGTACAATTTAATTCGTTAAATTGATCAAAGATTTATGCGGATTGGTATAAGAGCCCCCTTAATACGGGCTCGTTTACTTAGCTATGAATATGATGACACTCATGGCTTTCAATTTGAAGCACACTATTTTTGACTTTAAATTTACTGCTAAGTAGCTGCTCTACTTTCATTCGGCACGCTTCGTCATGCTTTTCAATAGTACAGTGCTGTTTAAGCACAACATGTGCGCCAACGACTATATCTTTATCTTTTCGAGAAACAGTTACATTGTGAACATTATGAACATGTTCCATATTTGTAATTTCATGTTCTATATCAGCCACTTTAGGCAGCTTCGCTTTATTTAAACGTAAACCTTTTATACAGCTAATAATAACCTTTATACCTGTGAATAATACAAACGACGCTATAAGCATACTCGATAAAATATCAATGACCGTCCAGCCGGTTAGGTAAATTAAAATACCAGCCACAAAGGTCGACACTGTAGATATTAAGTCAAAAAATGAGTGCAAGAATACAGCATATACATTAATACTCGCCTTGCGACCTTTATATAAAACCCAAGCTGCAGCACCATGAAATAAAAAGCCAATGGCTGCAATAACCGACATTAAATAACTATTAATAGCAAGCTCATTGCCTTCGTGCTGATGTATAAAGCGCTCGCCCCCTTCATACAAAATAATTAAGCTAATAGCTAAATAGAGCGTTCCGTTTATTAAACCACCAATCAGCTCTGCTCGTTGGTGTCCATCGTTATAGGTTTTAGCAAAATGAATAGCGAGGCTAGAAGCAATCAATGCAATAAATAGCGAGCTATTATGCACAAACAAATGCCCTGCATCGGCAAGTACTGCTAGGGAATTAGAGTAGTAAGCGCCAACAACCTGAATAACCATAAATGAACATGTTATTGCCAAAGCAATAAGCAACCGACGGCGTGATGCCTGGTGTGTAGTGATTTCTGTCATGAAATGCTTGAATAACCTATACTTAAAATTGCAAATAAGCCGGTAGGAGGCTTAGAGTAGAAATGGGTAATGATATACAGTTGCAATTGTAATGCGAAGGCCAAATAAACGCACTAAAAACTTAGTAAATTAGCCAAAACTGTACTAAATAATAGATAAACAATAATAAAAATATTGAGTTAATATTTAATTTCATATGGAGCAATGAGTGGGCTTTAAATCAGTAGAAGATACTTGGAGTACTATAAAGCTAATCCCTTTTGCCGTTGTACTTTATGATGCTAAAAAAAAGACTTACAAAGCTAACTCTCAAGCACAAAGTTTATTTGAGCTATCTCCACATAATAATTTCGATGATGTCGACTTTAAGCACCTCACCCTCACAAACCCAGAAAGCAAAAAGCAATTAATATTCCGAGAGCTATTTGATAAATATTTAGTCATAAATACAAGTTCAAATATTCTCCTAGGGAAAGCAAATACAAATTCATTAATAAATGCAAAGCTTGCTCAGCTCAGTGATAGCGTACACATTGTAACCTTTGAAATTATTAAACAAAGCGAAGATGAACAATACAACTTCGACAAAATCATTTCAAAAATTTCTACCGACTTAATTGATATTCAAAGTGACGAAATTAATACTCATATAGAGTTTGCCTTAAAAGCAATTGGTACTGTTTGCTTTGCCGATAGAAGCTATTTATTTAAATTCTCAGACGATGGAAAGTCAATGAGAAACACTCATGAATGGGTCAATCAAGGGGTTGAGCCATTTAAAGATAAGCTACAACATATACCTAAAAACTCACTGCCCTACTTCACAAGTTTAATGAATAGTACTCACCTTTTTAAAGTAAATGATGTTGAAAAGCTTCCTAAGAAAGCAATCAAAGAAAAAGAAGAATTACAGTCTGAAGAAATACAGTCAGTTTTATGTATTGGCCTACGTTACGATAAAGAACTAGTTGGGTTTATTGGCTGTGACTGTGTAAAGCAAAAAAGGCAATGGACAGACTTAGATTTAATTAGGCTAAAGTTAGTTGGTGAAATGGTAGCGAATGCTTTTAAAAATATAAACTTTAAGAATGAACTTCAATATATTCAGCAACAACTCATCACAGCAAATTTAAAACTTAATGAACAAGTTAATACCGATGGTTTAACCGATATAGCTAACCGCCGTTGCTTTGACGACACACTAAAAAACGAACTACTTCGCTGCACGCGCTACCAGCAACCTATAGGTTTGATAATGTGCGACATAGATTTTTTCAAAAAATATAACGATAATTACGGACACCAGCAAGGCGATGAAGTTTTAAAATCTGTAGCGCAAGCGTTAAAAGCCATGTGTAAACGCCAAGGTGATTTGGCAGCTCGATACGGCGGAGAAGAATTTGCGATTATTTTACCCGCAACAGATACCGATAACAGCTTAAAATTTGCAGCGCTAATCCAGCAAAAAATGGCAGAATTAGCAATAGAACATAACTACTCCACTGTTAGTAAGCAGCTCACTATAAGCATGGGGGTTTATAGTTTAATTCCGTGTAAAAAAACAACTGCGCAAAGCCTTATAAGTGGTGCCGATAAAGCACTTTACGATGCAAAAAATACAGGCAGAAACCAAGTCGCACTCTATAAGTAAGTACTTAATAATCACACTATAACGGGGGGGTCAAATCGCCCGTTATTTATGCCTGAAATTTGAAATATCATGCCTTGTTGTTCTTTTGCCTCTTTGTATTGCTCATCAAATGCAGAAGTGACAAATAGGGTCTCTGCATTTTTACCACCAAACGCAGTGCACGTTACTTTAGTAGCTGGTAGCTTAATCGTTGTGAGTAGCTCAGCTTGTGGGGATAAACACATAACGCATCCCATATCCCATACTGCAACCCATAAGTTACCGCACTTATCTAGCACGCACCCATCAGGGTCAACATCTGTATTAGAAAATTGGTAAAATACACTAGGTTTAGAGCAAGGCTCACCGGTAAGCTCATTTAAACTTATTACATAAATACAACTCGTTAATGAGTCGCAGTAATATCCGCGTAAACGAGACTTATCAAAACATAAACCATTAGGAATACTTAAGTCGGTAATAACCTCAATGAGTTGCTGTTTGTAATACCGATAAATTTTCCCCTCACCTTTTTTAGCATTTATATCCATGGTACTTAACCAAAACCCCCCCCATGGATCAGCTCGACCATCATTACTACGCCTCTTTAAATGATCTTGTTCAATATTAATAATAAGCTCACGGCTATGTGACTCAATATGATATTTATATAAACCAGTGCTTGTACTTAATAATAAGTGACTCTCATCAATCCATGCTAAGGCACTGAGTGTATCGGGCATTGTAATGGTATTCACTCTACATATATCTTTAATGCCTTTACTTAAAAGTTGCTTTTTATTTATATCTACCCAAAACAACGTATTTAACAGCGGATGCCAGAGCGGGCTTTCGGCTAGCTGGTGTTGTGTGTTTTCAAAAACAGATACGGTAGGATCAAACATAAATAGTTG
The DNA here is from genome assembly GCF_900239935.1 of Pseudoalteromonas carrageenovora IAM 12662. Classification (NCBI taxonomy): domain Bacteria; kingdom Pseudomonadati; phylum Pseudomonadota; class Gammaproteobacteria; order Alteromonadales; family Pseudoalteromonadaceae; genus Pseudoalteromonas; species Pseudoalteromonas carrageenovora. The sequence goes on along the minus strand of NZ_LT965929.1, from coordinate 468,931 downwards.
TTCTTTATTAACAATGCCTTGTGATACTAAACCTTATCAGAAAAGCGTAATTGGCGCGATCAGTCATACGTTTTAATTTTTCTTCTACTATCTCTATCGCATTTTTTAGATCGAGTTGATAATATCAAGAGTCATAAAAGGATTGTAAAATGAACAATAATAAAAACACTCTTGTGGTAGAAGGCGGTGCCATGCGCGGTATTTTTGCAGCTGGCGTGCTTGATGAATTTTTAAATCAGCAGCATCAACCTTTTGAACGCTATTTTGGCGTATCGGCCGGAGCCACCAATATTGCAGCCTATTTATGTAATCAACCAAAGCGCAATTATACCGTGATTACCGATTATTCATGTAGGCCTGAATTTATAAACGTAAAACGCTTTATTAAAGGTGGTCATTTATTTGACTTAGATTGGCTTTGGCAAGAAACAATACGTGAAATACGCCTTAAAACCGAAGTGTTTGAACAAAACCAGCCCGAGTTTTACATTGTATCTACTGCTATAAACACCGGTGCAGCACATTATTTAAAAGCCACAAGCAGCGAGATGGTTGAGCAACTCAAAGCTTCTTGCGCTATTCCTATTGCCTATCGCGATTACCCTGTAATTAATAATGAGCCAATGACAGACGGCGGTGTAGCCGACTCAATCCCAGTTTTAAAAGCATATGAAATGGGGGCAAAAGAAATTACCGTGGTGCTATCTCAACCGCTGGGCTATCGTAAAAAACCAAGCAAAGCCCCATGGCTTACTAAAAAAGTGTACAAAAGTTACCCAGCGCTTATTCAAGCATCTTTAAATAGGTCACACGTATACAACCAAAGTATCGACTTTATACTAAACCCGCCAAGTGACTGTAAAATGAATATAATTGCGCCACCAGCTAATTTTAGGGTAGGCCGTACAACTAAAAAATTAAAGCTACTGAATAACGGATACACTATGGGTATAGACGCAGCCAAAGATTTTTTAAGATAGGGAGTGTTGATCTTTGTGGATTGAAATTTGTTCAATCCAAAAAGATTAAATCGCGGCGAGGTCTGTATCCTAGTGGCCCGGTAACTGCTCCTGCGCTGCCCTACTGGCTTTTAAGAATAAAGTAAAACCGAGCAAAGCTTGAAGTCCTGCTTACGCCCCTTACCCACATCCATGTAGGCAACAAAAAATTGATCGTCCCTAGAAAAAACTCAAAGGGCACCGCATGTTCACCCATCAAAGATCAACACACCCTTTAATAACCTTTGAGCGCTTTACCTGTTATAAATGCGGTTAAAAGCCCTACGCACATTAAGCATGCAACACCTGTAATTATTCCGCCAACTAAACCGTACACGTTTGCAAAACAAACAAACGATATAATTAATGAAATAAGGCTGTAAATTACTTTAATAATTTTTGAACTAGCGCTTTTACGTATAATGAGTGTCATGAAAACGAGACTCAAAACAGCACAAAAAATCAATGTTATATTCATACTGTTTGAGCCTCAAGTATCGGCTGTTTTGTCAATTTGAGCTTTAATCCAGCCCAAATAAACGTAAGGCCTATCAACATAAATAACGAATCAACAATCACAACAAGTGCGCTATTAAAATTCATAATATTATTTTGACCTATTAGAATGTTAAATGGCATCACCGCACTTAGCGCAGCGCCACATAATAAAAGCGTAAGTTTAAAATAAAAGGTGTGATGCATTGGCAATAAACTAACTAAAAGCCAACCTAACCAGCTATAAAAAAACACAGGTCCAAAAAAAGCATTTTGCAAAGCGCCATCAACGCTGTAATTCAATACTATTTGTAATGGAAAAAGCACAAAGCTTGCTAAAACCAATCCACCACAACTGCCAATAATAAAACGATTCCAACGCGTATAAGCTTGAACACTTAAAGTAGGATTACTCCCTCTGGTGCGTTTAGATAGCCACATCATCATGCCCGAAAGAGGTAAAAGAGCCGTTGTTAATCCAAGAATTACCCACAATAGCTTTATAAATATCCCAGCAAAGTTGCCAAAGTGCAGTGGAAATAACACCTCTATTACCTTTATTGATATACCTGATATATCCCCAAAGCTGCTCATCGACTTTACAAATTCGCCATCACCGCGGTAATGCAATAATTGAGAGGCAACGGCTTCACCTCCTAGCAAGCGCAAATATACTTGAGCGTTAGCGTCGTTGTTTGCCATAATTGTTGCATCAATAATCACTGCTTTAGGAAAGCGAGATTTGGCATTTTCTAAAATAGCGTCAATATTAGTTGGTTGCTCTATATGACTAACTACCGGCTCGGGGATAGCAGTAAATGTTTCTATTAGCTTATCTTGATCGCCACCAAAACTGACAAATGCAGCGGCTGGCAACAATATAATGGTTGCAAGACCTAAAAATGCACCAGTAAAACCAATAACAATATTAAATACACTCCCCCAAATTCCCATCACTTTATGGGCATCGCTAATAGCTATATCTAAGCCCTTGCTCCGCCTAAAAGTAAACAGCTCTTTAAACATCTTTCTATGAATAAATAACCCTGTGACCGCGCTTATTAATAGAGTAAGTCCTAAAAATCCAGTTAAAATTAGTCCTATAGGCCTACCTAAATGCAAATCAGCATGAAACTCTCCAATATAACTCGGCGCATCTGTTTTTTTATTTGCATAAAATTCTTTACTTGGGCCGTAGTAGCTATCAACCAAGGCCAACGAATCTGGGTGAAACTGAAATACACGGGCCACCTCTTGGGAATAGTTTTCATCTCCATGGTGCGATTCAAAAACAAGTGTCAGCAAATAAAAATTATGACCGCTTGGCATAAATACGTGGATATTCTCACCAAATGCACTGGGTACTTGTTTATAATATTGATTAACTAATGTGTTTATATCACTACTTGGTACTATTTGAGTTGATTGTAATTCAGGATTAGCCCAAATTTTTAATTCAGGTCGGCTAAGTACAGCTAATGCGCCACTAAATGCCACAATAAATAATAGTACTGAAGTTAATATGCCAACCCAGCTGTGCATTAAAAATAACTTTTTTAACGTAATTGATTTCATGCTTTCCCCTGCATCACTGCTAGTAAACTTAATAACCCGTGTGAGATGCTCAGCAGCAACATTACAGCAAATGGTTGCCATACATGTTCAGCTAAATAGGCATACATAAAAAGCCCAACCCAAATAATCGGAAAAAGCATAATTGGGAGTAAAATTTGCTCATTCATATGAAAAGGTAAATAAGTCGTCATTCCGGGGATTATTATTACTGCGGTAATAAGTGCCACAACACACGCTAAAAAGTGTCGCCTTTTAATTGCTTTAAAAGTGCTTTTATTATTTTTCGATACTTTAAACATTTATGCTGCAAAGTTTGTAAATGATAATTGTTTTTATTATATTGCGTATTTGTAAATAAAAGCAATTAATTAAATGTACTTTTGCTTAATTAACTTAAAAACCTTCATAAATAACAAGTATGTATTATCCGCAATTACAAACATTCATTCTAAGACCTTGTAGTACAGTTATTATTTTTATAAAACTAATAAATTAAGATGCATTACATGCTCTATGTTAAGAAATAAATAAGGCTTACAATGTATTTTCAACTGATCGTTCACATACTGCCTTAACGGGGTCAAGTATCAAGTTAATCACTTTTATAAAGTATTTAAGATAACTGTTTGTGGGTTCATATCGTAATATCTTTACTGGGTGTGTTCTTTTAATAGGCTTAACAACGCTTTGTGTTAGCTTAGTTACTAGGCTTATAACCACCCTTTTATCTGTAAGCTCTTAATATATTTTTAGAAAATTTCACTTTTTGAATCGTTTTAGTATTTACCGTATTGTATTTGGTGTTATTTTATTAAACCTAGCTTACGTTTAATTAGAGGGAAATCATGAGCGAAAAAATCAACCCTGAAGCCTTACACGCACTTAAAATTGCATTTACGTATATGCCACAAGCCATTGAGGTAACAAAATATGAGTATGGCGAGCGTTATCAAACAGTACTTGATCACATAGAAGCCGTGCGAGAAACATTGCTTATAAACGATGTTGACCCTGATGAAGTGGGTGGCGACATTAATCCAGAGTACACACCTAACTCTACCTACTAAATACTTAGCGCTGAGTATTATTTATTCAGCGCAGTATTTTGCTTTATATAAAACATAGACTTATAAATTAAAATGCCACCAATTTTAGTTATTACTTACTAAAACTGCTAAACTGGCCATTAAATAATAAAAACGCCTTAATTGGCTAGCATATTTTATAAATTTAACAAAAGCTTACGGGGTGTTTTCTTTTGAATTTTTTAAGGCGTTTTCACGACATTGTATCAAATCAAGCTCTTGATTTTGAAAGCAAAATTAATAAGCTTTTGATCTTTGGGCTAAAAGTATTCGATCTTGAGCTAGGTATTGTTAGTAAAGTAGATGAAAACAGTTACATCGTTTTACATGCTATAACCCCCGACAACTCACTTTTACCCGGTACTGTATTTGATTTACAAGGCACCTATTGCGTACATACGCTCGGTGCTGGATCTGCACTTGCCTTTCATAAAGCATCGCAAAGCGCTATAGCAAACCACCCCTGCTACATTAATTTTCAGCTAGAGTCATATATTGGTGCTCCTATAAAAATTGGAGATAAAGTATTTGGCACTGTTAACTTTTCATCAGCAAAAGACTCCCTCGCTTTTAATGACGACGCATACGACTATATAGAGCTATTCGCGCAATGGCTCGGTTCGGAATTTGCGCGTTCGCAAACTAAAGAGCAACTTATAAAAAACAGTAATACCTTATTAAAGCTAGAGAGCGTAGCAAACATAGGTACGTGGGAAGTTGATTTAATAGAAAATAAAATATACTGGAGCGAACAAACTAAGCGTATTCATCAAGTATCAAGTGACTACCAACCCGTAATGGAAGGAGCTTTAGAATTTTATAAAGAAGGAACTAGCCGTGAAAGCATCAGTCAAGCGGTCAAAAATGCCACCGAAAAAGGCGATAAATGGAATTTAGACTTACAAATAGTAACCGCAAAAAATGAAATTTTGTGGATATCTACCTTTGGTGAGGCTGAGTTTGACGGCGGCCGCTGTATAAGATTGTTTGGCACCTTTCAAGATGTAACAGAATCTATGTTACTGCGCGAAGAGCTCAAGCAAAAGCAAGCCCAAGCCGAACGCTTGCTTGAAGATAGGAGCATGCTACTTGCTAAAATAAGCCATGAGCTGAGAACGCCACTTAATGGTATTACAGGTATGCTTACTACATTAATTGACGAGCATAGTGAGGAAGTACGCGCCGAAAAAATAAAAGTAGCACTAAGAAGCGCTGATATCCTACTTAGCATAATTAATGAAGTACTCGATTTTTCTAAAATTAATCACGGTGAATTAAAACTAGAGCCTACCGATTTTTTACTAAAAACTATTTTTACAGATTTAACGTCGTTATACACACCCTTATTTAAAAACACACACGTATCACTTAAAGTAGAAAACACCATTGACGATACTTTTTGGGCATTTAGCGACAACACACGCCTTAGCCAAATAACCTCAAACCTATTAAGCAACGCGCTTAAATTTACCGAAAATGGCTCTGTTTTACTTAAAACAAGTATTGAACACGCAAAAAAATCACCAAGTCTAAATATTGAAGTATCCGACACTGGCCGAGGCATGAGCAAAGGATTTTTAGAATCGCTATTTTCTCCTTTTTCACAAGAGGTTGATGCAAAAAATTCGAAAGGCGGTACAGGGCTTGGCCTTGCCATAGTTAAAGAGCTTGTTGAATATATGGGCGGTACAATAAAAGTAAAAAGTACGCCAAATGAAGGGACTACATTTTTACTAAATATACCAATTGAGTCAGGTAAAGAGCAAAAGCAAGACAGCCTAATAACAAACCAAGATACTGATGGCAGTGAACTGTCTGTACTTGTAGTAGATGATAACGATATCAACAGATTGGTACTACACGCCTCTTTGGGTAAATTGAATATTAAAGCCGACTCTGCAGTTGATGGCCAAGACGCGATTTTAAAATGCCAACAAAAGCACTATGACCTTATTTTTATGGATTGCATAATGCCAATTCTTGATGGCTTTGAGGCAACAAAGCAGCTTAGGGCTGATAATACCTGCCCAAAACAAGAAACCTATATTGTAGCTATAACCGCTAATACCTCATCTCAAGATAAACTTGCTTGTAAACAAGCTGGTATGGATATGTTTATTTCAAAGCCTTTTAAACTACCCACACTTGAAAAAGCAGTTATTAACGCGCTTGAGCATAACCAAAGCTCAGCTAACGTATAAAATTATCTGATTGATTAAATAGGGATATAAAATGAAAAATATAATAAGAACATTACTCTTTACTGTATTGTGTTTAGCCATATTTAAAGGCATTTCTACTGAGCAATGGAGTTCATCAATAACGGTCGTTATTGTATCAGGCGTATTGCTATTAGTTACGTTTATCAGTGGTAAAGCATCACGTGGCTCTTCAACTTACACAAGCAGTGACTCTTCAATTTATTCTAGCAATAACTCACACTCTAATAATGATTGCGGTGGAGATTCTGGCGGCTGTGATTAATAATTTATAGCGGCTTATTAAAACTTTATAGAACAGAGGTATTTTGCCAACAATTAAAATTGCTAATTTCTGGCGTTCCATCGAAGCATTTGGAGAAATTTGTACTCGAATTCTTGGTCTAGGGTTAGTCTATCTAATTTTCTCATTTATAGGGCAAGAATTAATAGGTGAGCAGTTCAAAAATGATGTTCTACTAAGCTTAGTCGTCTTACCTGCAATTTATGTCCTAAAAGATTCTCATAAAATTCTGGAAGCAGTTTTCATAAATGTTATTGCAAAAGACAACTCGATAACCGTATTTAGTGGAATACTAACAAAAAGAGAAGACAAGCTAGGCTTCAAAAGCGTCGAAAATGTTGAACAAGTAACAACATTTTTAGGCCGTATTTTTGGTTATTCTACAATCCACTTATATGCTTATGGAAGCTGGGTTAGGATACCTTTCATTAAAGATCCTAAAAGCCTTAGAGTTTGGCTTGAAGAACGAATACCTCACTAAGTTCTCAAAGTCGTAAAAAAGCCGCCTTTGGAGAGGGCGGCTTGGGTTAACAAACAGCTTTGGGTGTACCTTGCTGTTATATCAAGAGAGGTTTTACAGTTTAAGCAGCTGTTTTGTCTTGCTCGCTTTCTTCGCTGTTGCGAATTAAGTAATCAAAAGCACCTAGGCTCGCTGTTGCGCCGCTGCCCATGGCAATAATAATTTGCTTAAATGGGATATTTGTTGCATCACCTGCGCCATAAACACCTGGTAATGACGTAGCACCTTTTGCATCAATTAATATTTCACCAAATTTACTTAACTCCAAGTCACTAATTTTTAACCACTCAGTGTTAGGAATTAAGCCTATTTGAACAAAAATACCCGCTAAAGTAAGTGCCTTACTATCACCTGTTACTCGGTCTGTGTAAGTAAGCCCTGTAACCTTTTTACCATCGCCAAGTACTTCTGTAGTTTGGGCGTTTTTAATAATAGTAATATTATTTAAGCTGTTTGCTTTACGAATAAGTACTTCATCGGCGCGTAATGTATCTGCAAACTCAAGTACTGTTACATGCTCAACAATGTTTGCTAAATCGATTGCAGCTTCAATACCAGAGTTACCACCACCAATTACAGCTACAGGCTTACCTTTAAATAAAGGGCCGTCACAATGCGGGCAGTATGCGACACCGTGTCCGCGGTACTCTTGCTCACCGGGTACGTTCATTTCGCGCCAGCGTGCACCTGTTGCTAAAACAAGTGATTTAGCTTTTAAAGTAGCCCCGTTTTCAAGCGTAATTTCGTATTTGTTATTTACGCGTTCAAGCCCTGCAGCACGTTGGTTATGCATTACATCAACATCGTACTCTTTCACATGCTCTTCAAGCTGTGCAACAAGCTTAGGACCTTCAGTGGCTTTAACCGATATAAAGTTTTCAATGGCTAATGTATCAGCAACTTGCCCACCAAATCGCTCTGCAACAATGCCGGTATTTAACCCTTTACGTGCAGAATAAATTGAAGCTGATGCACCGGCAGGTCCGCCACCTACTACTAATACGTCAAATTCGTCTTTTTCGCTAAGTGCTGCAGCTTGGCGTGCTGCACCTTTACTATCTACTTTGTTTAATATGTCAGTTAGGCTTAATGCACCTTGGCTAAATGGTTCGCCATTTAAATAAACAGCCGGTACTGCTAAAATGTTGCGCTCTTCTACTTCCTCTTGAAATAGTGCGCCGTCAATCATTGTTGCTTTAATTTTGCTATTAGTCGCGGCCATTGTATTTAGCGCCTGCACTACTTGTGGGCACGTTTGGCAACTCAAGCTAATGTAAATTTCAAAAATAAGTTCTTGATCAAGTGATTGTATTTGTTCAATGTCTTCGCTTTTTGCTTTACTTGCATGTCCGCCAGTATGTAAAAGCGCCAACACTAAACTTGTAAATTCGTGTCCCATCGGTACGCCTGCAAACGTAATGTGGGTATTTTTAACCGGTGAATGTACAACCATAGACGGGCGTCGTGCGCTGGTATCTGGGTTGTTAACTACCGTAAACTTATCGCTTAATGATGCTAAGTCGTTTGCTAAGCTTTCTACTTCTGCTGATTTTTTGCTGTCATCCAAGGCAATAAGCAGCTCAACAGGTTGAGTAAGCGATTCAAAATGGCTTTTTAATTGATTTTTAATGTTGTTATCTAACATGGCTTAACCCTTTTTAGGAAAATTTAAACAGCAAGCCTCCCATGCCAATAAACGCATGTGCTTAATTATCAAATTGAGATAGGAGGCACCAATAAACGAATATTTATTGGTTTAAGGGCAGTTGCCTGCCCTTATAGTAGGGATAATCTATACTTAGATTTTACCAACTAGGTCTAGTGAAGGAGCAAGTGTGTCTTCACCTGGCTGCCAAGATGCAGGACAAACTTCACCGTCGTGAGTTGCAATGTATTGTGCAGCTTGTACTTTACGTACTAACTCTTTAGCGCTACGGCCAATACCTAAATCGTGAGTTTCGATTACTTTGATTTCGCCCTCAGGGTTCATTACAAAAGTACCACGAAGTGCTAGGCCTTCTTCTTCAATCATTACACCGAAGCTGCGAGTAATACGGCCAGTTGGGTCGCCAATCATTGGGTAAGTAATTTTACCAATTGTGTCTGACGTATCGTGCCATGCTTTATGAGTGAAGTGAGTATCAGTTGATACTGAGTAAACTTCTACGCCCATTTCTTGAAGCTGTGCGTAGTAATCTGCAAGGTCGCCTAGCTCTGTAGGACATACAAATGTGAAATCTGCTGGGTAAAAGAAGAAGATTGACCACTTACCAAGTACATCTTTTTCAGATACTTCTACAAAATCACCATTGTGGTATGCAGTTGTGTTGAAAGGTTGAATTTTTGTGTTGATTAATGAAGTGCTCATAGTATTCCTCATTTGTATTTAAAGTGTTTTTAAGTTACTCAACGCAGCCAAAATGTGTGGCCTTTCGCGTTGGCTTGATTAATACAATAAGCCCATCGACAAATTAAATAAAATTGATTGTTTAGATTAAAACAATCGATTTTTAAGATTAAACTATTCATAAGCATTTTTCGTAACTGATTTATTAGTGGTTAATTTATTTATCTTTTAAGAATACTGCTACAATAACCGAGCTTAAAAACACTTATACATAAGGCATGCAGCAATGGAAAAATTTATTAATCACATTCAACTTGGCTATTTAGGGTTATTGCCATTTTTAGGCTGCGTAGCATGGCCGCTTGTGTTTGGAAGTAACAGTGTAAACTTAGAGTTTTTTACTTTTTATAGCATTGCCATACTTGCCTTTATGGCTGGTAATTTATGGCGCGCTGGAATGCAAAGCTATAGCGATGCGATAAAAGCAGTTTTACCTGTAATCCCGGTGCCATTTTTATCTTTTCTGCCTGTTGAGTGGGCACTTGCCTGGTTAGGAGCCTGTTTTTGGTTGGTACTTATATTTGAAAAAGCCACAGCGCAATGGAAAACCTACCATAAAGATTATCAAAAAATGCGATTTGTGCTTACCTCTGTCGTGTTTGTGTGCCACATACTTACCATAGGTATGAGCCTTTACCCTAAATAACCTCGAGCTACTTAACCTAACGAGCGTAATGGTGTAACATCCGCGCACTGATATTTGAGGACGCACCATGATTGATACATTACGCCAACAACTAAATGAACTTGGCGAAAACTACGTAGAAAAAAACGCTGCGTTTAAAATTAAAGTTATTCCATTTTTTTGCGCTATAAGCATTAAAAAAGATCACAAAAATGAAGGCCGTTTAAGCTTTTATTCAAACCAACTAATTGAAATATTTTTAGTTGTACTATTCATGCTATTTGGCTTAACACTTTACAACCCAGAAGCTGGGTTTTCTCATGGCCCTATTCATATAGTGTTTGCTATTTTAATTACCTTTAATTTAATTTTAAAACAAATAGCCATTGAAGGGCTTAAAACCCGCCTTGCATTTCATCGTTTACACGCAGCTCACTCTCAAAACATTGCCAGTAATGATGAGCAAACACCGAGTAAGTCCGCTTAATTTATGTATTTAAATGCTGATTGGCGAATACTTACCGTAGGTGATGGCGATTTATCGTTTTCAAATGCCCTGTATACTCACATAAAACCTTCAAAATTAGTGGCTTCAACTTATGATAGTGCAGCCACTATTGAGCAAAAATACGAAAATAATGCGCTAAGCCCCCTAAAAGCACATAACGTAGATGTACTTAATAGTTTTGATGTAACAAATCCTGTCTGTTGGCAAGCACTAGGTCAAAACCAGCACAGCTTTGATGTGGTTATATTTCAGTTTCCGCTTATACCTGCATTTGTTGGCCGCGAAGCCTATGAAAGCAATACCCGCCAATCAAGCATGAACGTACTTAACCGTGCTTTGCTTCATCAATTTATTAAGTACGCTAACGAATTTGCGCTAAACCCTAACGGCCCCATGCTTTGTTATATTACCTCTAAAGATGTAAAGCCCTACAGAGAGTGGAATATTGAAGGCACTTTAAACAAAGGCTTACAGGCTGAATATTTAGGCCAAATGCCATTTGATATTAGCCACTTTGAAGGCTATAAAATTAGAAACGTAGACCGTGATAAACACGTAAAAGATACCAGTGGTATTACCTACGTGTTTAGCCCTAAAACAAGTCCTGAGTTGGTCTGTGAATTAAGCCCATATCTTTCAAAACCTACCTACTTAACACCTAATCATTGCTCGCTGTGTCGTGTTGGTCCATATATAGCGCTTGAGGATGAAACAAAGCATTTAAATGCTAAAAAACATCAGCAAATGCTTCGCCTAGAAAGCGATTGGCAAGCTTGGCTTACTCAGTTTTATAGCACACATTCACAGCCCTGATTTATGACTTTGTTTAATTAAATCTGATGCTTTTTCGGCAATCGCTATTACCGGTGCATTCGTGTTGCCGGTAATTATTGTAGGCATAATAGACGCATCAACTACGCGTAACTTACTCACACCATGTACCTGTAAATTGGTATTCACGACTGCCATTTCATCTTGCCCCATTTTACAAGTCCCTACAGGATGATACTCGGTATCGGCCGTTTGCCTGATAAACTCTATAAGTTGCTCATCGTTATTAATATCAAGTGGATACACCATTTTACCGCGTATTTTATCAAAAGCAGGGCTTTGCATTATGCTAAGCGTCTTTTTAAGTCCTGCTAGCATAATTTTTAAATCATCCGGGTGGCTTAAATAGTTAGGATCAATAAGGGGGGCACTGCGCGGGTCGCTATTTTTAAGCGTAATACTTCCACGGCTTTTTGGGCGCATAATACTGCTATGAATACTATAACCATGGCCTACATGTAGCTTACGGCTATGATCATCCACAAGCCCTATAACAAACTCAAGCTGTACATCTGCCTATTTTGAGTCTTCAAATAATTTAATAAAGGCATGCGACTCTGCAAAGTTAGTGGTTAATCGCCCTTTTCGCTTACTAAACCAGTTAACGTAGCCTTTAAAAATACTTGCAATGCCCAGGGGGCTAATACCAAACGTACCTTTACTTGTTTTTGATTTATAAAGCGGCACTACGGTTAAGTGATCTTGTAAATTAGCACCTACGCCCTCTAGAGCGTGCTCTACTTTAATATTGTGTGCTGTTAAATGTGCTTTAGGGCCAATACCTGAAAGCATTAATACCTGCGGAGAGTTAATAGCACCCGCACTCAAAATAACGTCTTTATTTGCGATTAAACTAGTTACTTTATTGTTTTTAACAAGTTCTACCCCTTGCGCTGTTTTTTCTTTAATATTTATTTTATTAACGTGGCAATTTGTAAGTACTGTTAAGTTAGTTCTATTTAAATTAGGAGTTAAATACGCCTTAGCTAGGCTGCAGCGCTCACCATTATGTTGGGTAACTTGTGAAAGACGCGCACCAAGCTGTTTTTCTCCATTTATATCGTCATTCAAATTTACGCCTTGTTCAACACATGCATTTAAAAAGCATTGGTTTATAACACTCGGATTATTAAGCTCTTGAACATGCAAAGGGCCATTAGTGCCATGTAAGTTATTATCTATAAAGGTTTTGTTATTTTCAGATTTAATAAAGTACGGTAATAAACTGTTAAAGTCCCACCCTTCATTACCAAGATGCGCCCAATTATCGTAGTCATATTTATTCCCTCTAATGTACACCATCGCATTAGTAGAGCTTGAGCCACCAAGCACTTTACCACGCGGCACAAAACCACAGCGATTATTAAGCTCTTTTTGTGGCACCGTGTTGTAATGCCAGCTATTTATGCCATACGGCACGCTTGCTGCTATTCCCGCCGGCATTTGCACAAATGCACTTTTATCGCTGCCACCGGATTCAATAAGGCACACACTTACATTTTTATCTTCTGATAAACGAGCAGCTAGCACACAACCCGCGCTACCAGCGCCAATTACTATATAATCAAAAGATTGATTGTTCATATTAAGGCCTTACTAAAGCTAATTTAAGAGTGATTAACACTATAGTGCATAGAAAAAACCTTCAAAACTTGATATTTTTAGACATCACTACTCACTTCACTATTGGCAATGTTTTGAGCAATTTAATTAGAGCCACATCGTTACAAGGTATTAATGCGCTTATAGAAGAGCTAGGCGGGAATGCTCTACGTGTTATGAAAACGTGCAATGTGGAAGTAGATTTTACCAATCTTGAAGATCAATATTTACCCTATCGTACTTATGCTTTTTTATTAGAGTATTGTAGCCATACGTTTAACTGCCCATGCTTTGGGCTTAAATTAGCGAATAAACAAAATTTTGATATTTTGGGGCACATTGCTATTGCGGCAAAAAGTGGCACTAATTTAGGCGAAGCACTTAACTGGGTGATAAAATACTTACACTTACATAGCCCTGCAGTGAGCTTAACCACGCATTCTTTAGAAAATGATAAAAATTTACTCTTATCATTTGAGATAAATCTAAAACCATTACCTCAAATTAACCAGGTGATTGAACTAACCATTGGCTTGGCAGTGGCTATTATTAAAAAGCTGAGCAATAACCAGTGCAAACCTCTAAACGTGTTTTTACCACAAAAAATAGCAGCAAATACCCGCGCTTATAAAACTCATTTTGGCTGCACTGTTATAGAACATCGAAATAGTGCGGGTATTGTTATTAATAAAAACGATTTAGCACTTAAACTTAACCAGCATGAACATAACAAAACACAGGCAGCACTTAGTTTTTTAGCCACACGAGGAGAACATAATCGCTCATTACCCGCCCAAGTAAGCGCACTAATTAGACCTATGCTACCTATTTATCAATGCTCTAATCAAACCATTTCAGCTGCGCTGGGTATGCACCCTCGTACACTACACAGAGAGCTTAGCAAACACAGTACAAGCTTTGTAAAACTCAAAGACGCCACGCGGTGTGCTTTAGCCGAGCATTATTTAACACAAAACCAATATTCTATCTCGACTATTTCAGAACTTTTAGGCTACCAAGAGCAAGCAACACTAAGTGCAAATGTTAAACGTTGGTTTGGCTGCTCTCCTAGGGCGTGTCGAACTTTGTGGATTGAAATTTGTTCAATCTAGGGGCGATTTAATCGCGGCGCGCGGTTTGTAACCTAGTGGGCTAAGTAAAAATCGAGCAACAAAGAGTCAATCGTCCCTAGAAAGAACCCATAGGGCAGCGCATGTTTGGTCTTTATGCTGCGTTATCGCCTATTTATGGGGAATAACCACACTACATAGGCTCTGCCTTGCCTAAAAACCAAACATACTGCTGTAAATTCAACCACCAAAGCTCAACACGCCCTAAAGTATATAGAGCTAAAAGAATGTTAAACTAAACGCTCTTATTATTTTTATTAAAGCTAAGGAGTGAGCATGAACTTTGTTATTGTTGGCACTAATTTTATTAGCGACACCTTACTCAATGCGGCAAATACATTAGCCAATTTTAATTTATATGGCGTGTGTTCGCGCGCAGTCTCAAGTGGGGAAGCATTTTTAACAAAACACCCTCAAAATTCGAACGCAAAAATTTTCACTTCAATTGAGCAAGTATGCCAAGATCAAAACGTTGATGCCGTATACATTGCAGCGCCAAATAGTCTGCATAAACATTACGCAGTAATGTGCCTTGAAGCAGGCAAACATGTATTAGGTGAAAAACCATCAGCAGCTAATACTAACGAACTAAATGCTATTTTAACAGCGGCAAAAAAACATCAGCGTCTCTACATGGAAGCTATGATGACCACACACTTGCCAAACTTTACCAACCTTAAAAGTGCTCTGGCTAAAATTGGTACACCGCGTAAATTTATTGGTCAATACAGTCAGTACTCTTCTCGCTATGATAAATACAAAAATGGTGAGCGCCCAAATACATTTTTACCTGAGTTTGCTAACGGTGCCTTGGTCGACTTAGGTATTTACCCATTGTATTTATTAATTGCACTGTGGGGAGCGCCAAACAGTGTAAGTGCCAGTGGCGTATTACTAGATACAGGTGTGGATGGCGCGGGCGATGTATTACTAAACTACGCAGATAAACAAGCTGTTATTAGTTATTCAAAAATTTCGCAAGGCGACAATATAACCGAGATACAAGGTGAACTTGGCCGCATGCGTATAGAAGCCGTATCACAGCTTAAACAGATTGAATTTATTGCAAATAACGGTGAAACAGAAGTTATTTCAGGTAAGTTTGATGAGCATTTTATGAAATACGAAGTAGCTCACTTTATCGAGTTGGTTGAGCAAAACATGCTTGAATCGCCTGTTAATACCCACCAATTAGCATCTAATGTAATGAGCGTACTAGATGATGCGCGTATACAACTTGGTGTTATATACCCAAGCGATAAATAATAAAATATATATGGGCGTTAACCAACGACAGTTAACGCCCAAAGGGAAGTTAAAACAACTAACTAAGACTACACTTTTTATTACAATAACGACCCCCATCCGTGGGTAATCAATTTGAGTTATCAACTATAAAATTCTTAATTTGCAACAAATAACACTTACAGTGCAACTTTGACTTATTACCAATGCATCTATATTTGCAACCTTAAAACTAACCTAACACATAAAAACATTACCAATCAAGCTGGCCAATTGCATTATTTTAAACTAAATTGGTAATACATAAACGCAACCATTGGTGTATAGTGGTTTGCAAGCGTAACATCGCGTTAGAATTTTGACATAATAGTGAATTTTGGGGTAACCTCTGGTATTAACTGTTGTTTTTGACTATTAGGCCCCAGAGGCCATTATTCCTTAAGGTAATGAAGGTAAAGTATGGGTAATCGTCGCTTATTTTGGCGCATTGTTGATAAAGTTGAGTCTTTGATAAATCAAGGTGAGTTTTCTGCTGGAAGTCGTTTACCACCAGAGCGTGAACTTGCTGAAATGTTTGACGTAAGTCGCCCTACTATCAGAGAAGCAATTATCGCATTAGAAGTGCGCGGCCGAGTTGAAGTTAAAACTGGCTCAGGTGTTTATGTTGTTGAGCAGCTAGAAAAACCAATTAAATCTAAAGAAATTAGTGCATTTGAACTTACTCAAGCGCGTGCTTTAATTGAAGGCGAAATTGCAGCACTGGCAGCTCAAACTATTACCGATGAAGAGTTAGAGCAATTAAATAAAACGCTAATCGCTATGGAAAAGGGCCTTTATGTTGAGCAGGCTGACCGTGAGTTTCACGAAATTATAGCCCGCGCTACTCGTAATAAAGCGCTTGAATATGCTGTATCTAATTTATGGGATTTACGTCTTAACAACGCTCAAATTGTTACCGATTATGGCAGCGTATGTAAAAACAATAACGACTGCGTAATGGACGAACATACCGCTATTTACAAAGCGCTTAAGTCTCATGATGCAAGTGCCGCACGCACAGCAATGCATAAACATTTTAATCGCTTAATTAATGCTTTATTTGATGCAGTAGAATCACGTGCACTTGAAGAAATTAAACGTAAAAATGATGAGAAAAGAGGACTTTACTCTTTAGACGGTTTGGTTAAAAGCGCAAACTAATACCCTTATTAATTACTTATACTGAAAAATAGCGAACAAGTCTTACTTGCTCGCTATTTTTTTGCTTATCACCTTGGTATAGCTATTCTATTTGAGTAAACAACACGCTTTTTCTAGCAGCTATACATTTAACTTGCTTTAAAACGTATTAAGGGTTTAACTATTTTTAAGCAATGCTTCAAGATGTATTAATTACTGGGTATTGATGTTTCACTAGTAATTAAAAAAAGATACACTGCGCAAAACCAGCCGATTGTAAGTAAGGAATTCAATGCAATCATCCACTAAAGATTTTTTACTCGCCATTATTTGTGTAATTTTAGCTATGATCACCATTCAATCTGGTGCCTCTATTGCTAAGCAATTATTTCCTATTGTTGGCCCCGAGGGCACTACTGCACTAAGGCTTGGTTTTTCTGCGCTTATTTTATGTTTAATCTTTAAACCTTGGAAACACTTACCCACGCAGGGTAATCGCACCTCTATTATTGTTTATGGTTTAAGCCTTGGCGGTATGAATATTTTATTTTATTACGCTATAGAGCGTATTCCGCTGGGTATAGGTGTTGCGCTTGAATTTACCGGCCCTTTAGCTGTGGCGCTATTTAGCTCTCGCCGCAAGCGCGATTTATTTTGGGTAGCCTGTGCCATTGCTGGTATTTTACTGTTACTACCCGATATGAGCAGCCAAGATAGCCTAGACCCTATAGGTGTCATACTTGCCCTTGCAGCAGGAGCTTGCTGGGCGGCGTATATTTTATTTGGTAAAAAAACCGGCACTCAAAGCTCAGGTGGTGCAACGGTTGCTTTAGGTATGACCATTGCTGCGCTAGTACTTGTACCTTATGGTGGCATATCGCAAAGCAGTGCATTTACATGGGGAATTATACCGCTCGGCATTGGCATTGCCATTTTATCAAGCGCCCTGCCCTATACACTTGAAATGGTCGCTCTACGCAATATGCCCGCACAAGGGTTTAGCATTATGCTTAGCTTAGAGCCTGCATTTGCAGCCCTTGCAGGCTTTATAATACTTGGAGAGTTACTTACATTATGGCAGTGGTTGGCTATTTTATTAGTGATTATAGCCTCTGTTGGTAGCTCATTTTCAAGTGTTAAAAAACAAAAAAACACCTTAGATCTAACAAGTTAAAACAAATAGCCATCGTATAAATTACGATGGCTACGTGCTTAATAATACCTATTTAACTAACCGATTTAGCGCTTTTGTTGTTTGTTAGCAAATACCCAATTAATGAAATAAGCGGCATACCAGCGGCTACTAACGCAACGCTTGTCCAGCCTCCGGCCTCATAAAGCGGGCTGGCTATAAGTGAGCCTACAGCCCCACCTACAAAAATACTCGTCATGTAAATCGCGTTTAGTCGCGCACGGCTTTTCGGCTCTAATGAATACACAGCCCGCTGGCCAAGTACCATGTTTGCTTGCACAGCAAAGTCAATAAACACACCTGTCAAAGCTAAAATTATTATCCCGTTGGGTAACTCAAATAAACTAGGTAAAAAGCACACTGCGGCAATCACTTTTGCTAATAACGATAACTGATGCGTGTAACCTTTATCGGCTAAGCGCCCAACAATAGGTGCTGCAATAGCGCCTGCTGCGCCAACTAAAGCAAATAGCGCTATTTGTGATTGCGATAAGCCATATTCTCGCGCAAGTACAATGGGGGCGCTTGTCCAAAATAAGCTAAAAGAGGCAAACATTAATGCCTGAAAAAGAGCTCGTTGTCGCAGAACAGGTTGGCTTATCATTAACTGCTTAAGCGATTTTAATAATTTAAAATAGGACGTTTTTTGATTTGGATGCCTGTGCGGAATGGCAAAATAAATTACGCTTGCAATAAACACCATACAGCCGGCTGCAAAATAAAATACCGCACGCCAACCAAAGTGATCGGCAATTAGGCTCGATATAGGCCTTGCGAGTAAAATACCTAATAATAAACCTGCCATAATATTACCCAGCACTTGGCCACGCTTTTCGTCAGACGATAAATGCGCCGCAAGCGGAATAAGCACCTGAACAGACACCGAGCTAATACCTATCATTAAACATAAAATAAGCATTACATTTGGTGTATCGGCAAGGGCTGTGCCTATTAAGCTCAAAAACGATACTCCAAGCGTTATAAGCATTAAGCGCTTATTTTCGACGAGATCAGCTAATGGCACTAAAAAAAATAGCCCAAGGGCATAGCCAATTTGCGTAAGCGAAACAATAAAACTAGCACTATGCGGGCTTAACCCCACCTCGGGTGCTAATAACTCAATAATGGGTTGAGCGTAGTAAATGTTGGCAACAATAAGTCCGCAACATAAAGCAATAATGCTAACAAGTGTATTGCTAAGTGGCTGCGGTGAAACGCCTGTTTGAGTCATGTATTTCTCTGTTTTGTACAGTTTAAAAATAATAAAACCCAATGGGTACAAAGCCCATTGGGTTATAACCTCGTACTTTGCTTACTTTATTGGTGATGGCTTACCATGCGGGCTTGAGCGTAAATACTGTTTAGGTGCAGTTACAGTAGCGCCAAGCTCTGCTGCTGCATGCCAAGGCCAGTGCGGGTCATATAAAATACCACGCGCAAGTGCCACGCCATCGGCTTGCTGCTCGCTAATAATATCTTCGGCTTGTTGTGGCTCGGTAATTAAACCCACGGCTATAACAGGCATATTCACAGCCTCTTTAATAGCTGTTGCAAATGGCACCTGAAAGTTAGGTTTAACAGGTATTTGTTGTTCAGGGCTTAAACCCGCTGTACTTACATGAATAAAATCACAGCCGAGCTCATCAAGGGCTTTAGCAAGCGCTACTGATTGTTCTAAATCCCAGCCCCCTTCTACCCAATCAGTCGCAGAAATACGAATACCCACGGGTTTGTTACTGTTAAATTCTGCGCGAACAGCTTTAAATACTTCAAGCACAATACGCATACGGTTTTGCAAACTGCCTCCATATTCATCATCGCGCTTGTTACTTAAAGGTGATAAAAACTGATGCAACAAATACCCATGCGCCCCATGTAACTCTATTAAATCAAGGCCTAGCTCGTCAGCGCGTTTAGCGGCGCTTACAAAGTCTTTAATTAATGAGTCTATGTCGGATTGGCTCATGGCTTTTGGCTCTGGGCTATTTTCGCCGTACGCGACTGCTGAAGGCGCAAGCGTTTGCCAGCCGTTTTCATCCGTTGGGCTTAATGCACCACCCCCATCCCATGGCTTTTCTGTAGATGCTTTACGCCCAGCATGTGCTAGCTGAATACCAATAGGCATAGAGCTATATTGTCTAACCGCTTTTAAACTTTTATCTAATGCTTGCTGGGTTTCATTATTCCAAAGCCCTAAATCGCCATAACTAATACGCCCCTCAGGATTAACCGCTGTGGCCTCTAAAATAAGTAACCCTGCCCCGCTTAAGCTTAACTGCCCTAAATGAATGGTATGCCAATCACTAGCTGCACCATTATTTGCTGAATACTGGCACATAGGTGCAATAATAATTCGGTTGTTTAATGTGAGTTGCCCTATGTTTAACTCCGAGAATAACTGACTCATTGTTTGCTCCTTGATGCGCGCACACATGTGCGAATTAAAATAGCTTACGATAACTAACGATAATGGGGATCAAACTTAATTTTTACAGTGCAAAAAATAGAATAAG
Organism: Pseudoalteromonas carrageenovora IAM 12662; assembly: GCF_900239935.1. NCBI lineage: Bacteria > Pseudomonadati > Pseudomonadota > Gammaproteobacteria > Alteromonadales > Pseudoalteromonadaceae > Pseudoalteromonas > Pseudoalteromonas carrageenovora. The sequence continues at coordinate 448,524 of NZ_LT965929.1, read as the reverse complement.
TCATTACTAAAAAAGCTACCTCAAACGTTTTTTTATCAGGGCTTAAGAAGCATTAACAAACACAACAATTAATGCAATTTTAAAAACGTGAATGGCTATTTACTTTTAAACAATCATGCTAGCTGTATGTAACATGTACCTAATTTACTAAAAACATCGGATGCAAGATGTATTTACATGAGTTAAAGTTTATTTTAACGCGCTATTTATTCCAAAAAAGTGAATTAAAATTCAACTTTATTATTCCCTGCCCCTTAACTCCCTGATAAACTGTTCACTTAATTTACTAATGTAAAACATTTGAACTGGGGATCACTTTTTATGTTTAAACCAAGCTTGTTAACCTTGGCTATTTCGAGCGCTGTATCTGGCGTATTTTTATTTCCTAATGCCGCACTTGCTCAAGAAGAAGTTGCAGCTAACAACAAATCGCTCGAAGTAATCGAAGTTACAGCAACAAGGCGCAGTGGCTCTGTGCAAAATGCACCGCTAAATATTACAGCGCTCGATGCCGATATTATGAAAGATCAAAATATCAGTGAGCTTGCGGATGTAGCACGCTGGGTACCTGGTTTAACAATTACCGATCAAGGTGGCCGCTCAGGCTCTCCTATCATTGTTCGTGGTTTAAACACTAACTCGTCTGGCCCATCATCAGATGGCGGTACCGTATCAACTTACATTAACGAAATTCCGGTTTCGGTTGATATGCGCTTGGTAGATATAGAGCGCGTTGAAGTATTAATTGGGCCACAAGGCACCCTTTATGGTGCGGGCACATTAGGCGGCGCAATTCGTTACATGCTTAAAGAGCCTGAGCTTGATTTTACATCGCTTGAAGTTTACGGCGATATGTTTCAAACCCAAGAAAGTGACTCTTTAGGTGGCGAAGGCGGGTTTATTGTTAACCTTCCTATTATCGAAGATGAACTTGCAGTGCGTGCAAGCTTAAACGTATACGAAGACCCAGGCTTTATTGATTATGCTTACACAGTGCGTGAGCCAGGTGTATCTCTACCGGACCCTGATTGGAGCAACGCCGACGAAGTAAACAACAATATTAAAAATGTTGAAGATGCTAACGGCGAAACAACTACCACAGGGCGTATTTCTGTACGTTGGAAACCAAGCGAAACATTTGAAGGGACACTTAATTACTTTTACCAAAACCAAGACAGCGAAGGCCGCTCGATTGTTCATTACAACAGTTTAAACGATGATAATGGCTTAAGCGATATTGTAGGTAAATACGAGTCTGCTTATCGTTATGAAGAACCGCGCGAAAAAGAAGATCAATTACTAAGCCTCGAGCTAAAAGCAGACCTAGGTTTTGCAGAGCTAGTATCGGCTACGGGTATTTCAAGCTTTGATGCCGACGGCCAACGCGACCAAACCGATTTGCTTATTCGTCTTGATTACGGCTACGAAGAATTTCCAGCGTTTTCATCTTTCACGCGTGAAATTGAAGAAGAAGACACCTTCACTCAAGAAATTCGCTTAGTGTCTCAAAGCGACAGCGACTTTAACTGGATTGTGGGTGGCTTTTACAACAAAACAGAAACCGAAGCATCAAGTAGAGAGTTTACGCCTGGGTTTGACCAATTCGCTATCGATAACTTTGGTGGCGCTCAGCTAAGACCTGACTCATTAGAATACTTAGAGCTTACAAAAAGTAAAGTCACTGAGTCTGCGCTATTCGGCGAAGTTGGCTACCAAGTTACCGAAAAATTAGATATTACCATTGGTGCACGTTTTTACGAATACGATGTAGAGGCGCAAGCAGCATTTGACTTCCCGCTTGCAAATACACTTTATGGCGATGCAGACCCTGATGCAATCACCGTTGCTTACGAAAAAGACGAAGCAGGCGATAACGGTAACTTATTCAAATTTAATGCTAAATACCAGTTTACTAATTCAGTAATGGGTTATGTAACAGTAAGTGAAGGCTTTAGAATTGGCGGTTCCAACCTTCTAGCTGTTTGCCCTGATCCTATCCCTGAAAACCAGCAAACAGGATGTGGTAACGCTGACGAAAGGCTTTTTGATGCAGATACTACTACAAACTACGAGTTAGGCTTTAAAAGTACCTGGTTTAGAAGCCAACTACACTTTAACGCCGCGTTATTCAACATAGATTGGGATGATGCACAAATTACAGGCGCTACAGATGTAGGCCAATTAACGTATCTTTCAAACGCAGGCAGCGCAAATGCAAAAGGGATTGAAATTTCTTCCCGTGCGATTTTATCTGACTCATTCTCGGTTTATGCAACTTACGCATACACCAAAGCAGAGCTAACATCAGACGCACCATTTTTGTTTAATGCTGATGGCACCGATGGCGCAGAAGACGGCGACCGTTTACCGGGCTCGCCAGAGCATCAGTTCTCAATGGGTGTAAACTATCAAACAGATGTGTTTAACGACAAAACCCTTGATATTAACTACGGTTTAACCGCACAAAGTGATGTAATTTCAAAAGTAGGTTTGCATGACAATGGCGAAACCCTGCCAGGTTACAGCTTAAGTAATATTTCTGCTAAGCTAACGGCTGATGAGTGGTCTACTACTTTATACATTGATAACGTATTTAATAAATACGCCGTTACATCAGTACGTCGTTCAGATGCCGATATAACATCTGCGAACGGTGCCGACATACAACGTAACTACGGCCATTACATTAATCGCCCACTAACGGTAGGTGTTAAATTTAACTATAAATTTGAAATATAATTTATAGTTACTTTTAAACAATGTTATAAGGCTCAAATTTATTTGAGCCTTTTTTCTTTATTAACGCGTAACTAAACAATAAAAATAAAACAATGCAGCCAAATTTAAAACAACTCCACCAAAGCGCAATTAATCATTTAAACCAAGGCAATATTGAGCTTGCTCATAAAGCGTTAGCTGAATTGGTTACTCAAAAAAACGACTTTGCCGATGGATACTTTTTACTGGCCATGGTTAATTTACGTGTTGGGCAAATACACAAAGCCATAAAGTTAATCGAAAAAGCCCTTAGCTTTGGTAAAAGCATTGAATACAGCGCCCAACTTGCAAAATGTTATGCAATAACAGGCGAGCTTACTAAAGCCAAAAACACCGCTTTAGCCATACCCGTTGAGCAAATAAAAATGCCTCTTGATGCCGACACCTTAGGTGTTGCACTTACACAAGCTGGCCTGCACAAAGAGGCACTAAATTACTTTAACTGCGCTATTGAACTGGCTAACCATGCAAATAAACCGCAACCACAGTTTTATTATAATTTAGGGGTAAGCGCTAAGTTTTTAGGCCAATTTGAACAAGCCAAAAATGCATTTGAAAGCGCAATTACCCTAAACCCACTTCACCATGCAAGCCATTTTGCATTAAGCGATTTAACCAAGGCGTCGCTGCAAAATAACCATATTGAACGCCTAAAAAACGTGTTTGAGCAAGTAACACACCCCGATGCAAAATTACACATTGGCCACGCACTTGCAAAAGAGTACCAAGACATAGGCAAGTTTGATGATGCGTTTAGCAGCCTAGAGCAAGGAAAAGCCACTAAACGCGCTATGCAGCCATTTGATCATAAAAGCTCAGCCGCATTATTTGAACACATTAAACATTTAAGTGAGCAGCATAAACATGCGCTAACACAAGGTAACCCAACAGCCGAACCTATTTTTGTATTAGGTATGCCCCGCTCTGGCACCACATTGGTTGAGCGTATTTTATCGAGCCACAGCGACGTACAATCAGCCGGTGAATTACAAGACTTTGGCCTAAGCGTTAAAAAATTAAGCCAAACTCAAACACCGCATGTACTTGATACTCAAACACTCACTAAAGCTTACGAGCTTGATTTTAATCAGCTTGGGACAACGTATTTAAACGCCACTCGCGTAACCACCGGCAGCCATAAGCACTTTATAGATAAACTCCCGTTTAACTTTTTTTATATCGACTTAATAACCAAAGCCCTACCAAACGCTAAAATTATTTGCATGCTGCGCGACCCTATGGACACCTGCATTGGTAACTACCGCCAGCTATTTACCATTAATAACCCCTACTACGCATACTCGCTCGATTTACTCGACACAGCCAAATTTTATAGCCGCTTTTACAAACTCATGCAGCACTTTGGCGCCCTGCACAGCAATATAAAATTAGTAAAATACGAAGAGCTAGTCGCCCAGCCCGAGCAGCAAATTAAAGAGTTAGTCAGCTTTTGTAATTTAGAGTGGCAAGCACAGTGTATAGACTTTCACTTAAACACCGCTCCGGTCTCTACGGCTAGTAAAGTACAAGTACGCCAACCATTAAATAGCAAAGCAATCGGCCGTTGGAAGGCGTTTAAACCCCATACTAATGCAGCAGTGAAGTACCTTTTAAAGCAAGGTATAGATGTTGAGTAAGTATTTTTTGAAAAACATGCATATGTTCATCATTCTAATATTTTTGTTCTGCACCCATAGTAGTGCTGCGACGACCACTGCAGATATTAAAAATAATAAACCCTTAAAAATGCAGATACCAACTGGTCTAAAATTGCCTCTAAATTTTGAACTATTAACTCAAAAAAAGCTTCTTGGCTCACTAAATAAAAACGACGACTGTTCTATCAAAGACGAACATCATAACAATCGATTTGTCTCAGTTTTTAAGCTAAGTTCGGGCGATAAACTGCTTGCATTAGCTTGCAACACTGGAGCATATCAAGATAGCTATTTGACCTATTATGTCAAGACGTTAACTAACATGGCTTACCCCATAACTTGGTCAGAACCTACTTTTATTGATAATAAGTGGGAGCTAAAGCGAACTAATTTACTTACCGGCAGTATTGAAATTACCGAAATAGGGAATGAATTAAAGTCTCTGCGCTTATACTCTGCTTTTGGCTCTTGCGGTTATAGTGTTAATTACACCATTTCGTTCCCACAATTAATTAATCTAAAACCTAATTTAATAAATGCTGACAACGATTGTGGTAATAGCCTCTTAGTTGATAAGTGGCCTATAATTTCCAATGCAAATTAAAGAGTTGGTCAGCTTTTGTAATTTAGAGAGACAAGCAAAATGTAAAGACTTTTTGTTTTAGGCAGGGCTGAAACCAAATAAGCGGCTTGTTTAAGTGTAGGTCGGATAAGCGAAGCGCCATCCGACAGAGTAAAATACCTTGCCAATTATTATCACATTTTATATTGTCGAGTGGCTGAAGAGTGCCAGATATAGTCTTTGAACCTTAATAATCTATACTTTGAATTGTTGAGGTTATGTGCTCTTTACTTACGAATATTGTGCCATCATCATTTAATGATCACCGCTTTTCTTTCGAAGTATTGAGTTACTTTACTCAAAACGAATACTCAGGGCTTGCCTTACAAACGCTGTCTATATTTCTTTCGAAGAGTAAAGAATGCATAACAAATTTCAATAATCGGAGATTTGGCATGAATACTAAAAATGATAACTTTTCTGCATATGTTGGCCTTGATTGGGCTGATAAAAAACATGATATTTGTGTGCAGGTTAAAGACGAAGAGTCTCGGGCGTTCAGCGTAATTTCTCACTCACCTGAATCAATTCATGATTGGGTTGAGGGATTACATAAAAAAGTAAAAGGCAATATTGCTGTTGCAGTTGAGTTAAATAAAGGACCTATAGTATATGCCTTGCAAAAATATAGCTTTGTTACAGTTTATCCTATTCATGGATTAACCCTTGCTCGATACAGACAAGCTATGTTTCCTAGCGGTTCAAAAGATGATCCTTCAGACGCTGAATTAGCATTAGATATGATGCTCAATTATCCAAAGAAGATTACCCCCCTCAAACCAAGCAGCGAGAAAACAAGAACATTAGCCCTTCTTGTCGAACAACGTCGATTACTTGTAGACGACAAACGTAGGCATGCGAACCGAATCATTAATGCTCTAAAGCAATATTATACACAGCCCTTAGAGTGGTTTTCACATAGAGATACAGAGCTATTTTGTAATTTTCTAATTAAATTCCCAAACTTAAATGAATTAAAACGCGTTAGAACAAATACAGTTGCCAAACTATTAAACTCCAGAGGAGGGCCTACTGTTAAGAAGACCCCAAAACGCATTGCATCTATAAAGGAGGCAATTCCTCTTACTAACGACGAATCTTTAATTATACCTTATCAAACGTTTGTCATCGCATTGGCCAAACAGATGTTGGTATTAATTAACAATATTCGAGAGTATGACTCACAAATAAACTCAATTTTTACCAGTATGGATGACGCCTCAATATTTGCTTCACTTCCCGGTACAGGCCCTTGCCTTGCTCCTAGGCTTTTAGCTGCTTTAGGGGAAGATAAATCTCGTTTTAGTAGCGCACAAGAAATACAAAACTATGCAGGCTTATCGCCAGTTACAGAGCGTAGTGGTCAAAAGAGCTGGGTACATTGGCGCTGGCAATGTTCTAAATTTGTCCGTCAGAGCTTTATAGAGTGGGCTTCCAAAAGCGTAGCGCAGTCTTATTGGGCGGGCATTTATTACGCACAGCAAAAAGCGAAAGGTAATTCACACCAATCGGCAATAAGAGCGTTGGCCTATAAATGGGTAAGGATCTTATTTAGGTGCTGGAAAACAGGGAAAGCTTATGATGAATCAAAATATTTAAAAGCACTAAAAGAGAAAGGTTCTCCTCTTTTAGTGGTAGAAAAAGCTTGTTGAATGCCTCAGGGCGTGAAGCGGACTGTCATAATCTTAGACTCTTATTATTTGCTTAAACCGTCAAACTCCAATTTCAAGTCTTTAACCGCTAAGCCTTTAGTTTTTTCGATTAAATCGGATAGAGATTTCTGAGTACTCAAATAATGTTCAAGAAGTCTTTCAAAAAATCCTGATTGATCTTCGTACTCTTCTTGCTTGAGTTGAGCATCAAAAACTTTCTCTCTCAGTCTTTCTATGCCACTTTCTATTAGTTTCAAGTCACCATGCAAATATATCGATTTTACTGAAAAAATATTCTCAAGCTTTATAAAGCTATCACTTGCTTCATTTAATAAATTTTCACGCTCACTTTTTGATTCAAGAGATGCATGTTTTTCAAAGAAAGCTTTTTGTTCACCTTCGATGTACTCTGCATATGAACGTTGATGTTCTTCCTCTTCAGGAGAATCATATGGTGCTCCTTGTGGGCATCCTATATGAACAAAACAATCTACGTAATGTTCAAAATATGCAACTAATCCATCTAGGTATTTTTGAGTAATATATAGGCTTGATGTGAGTTCCTCGTATGCAACTCTTTTAGTTTCCCAAATTTGTTGCTTTACCCAATACTTTTCGTTCATCTGACTTTTAATACCCTCAACAGCTTTGGTGCTTTTTTTAAGCTGTTCAATAGCATCATTAAAATCTTCTTTAGTCGCCAATGCTTTTAAACGATGAGCAACATAGCCTCCGAGAGGGGTGATGAGCAATGCCGTTACGATAGCAGGTAAATATGAAGTAAAATCTTCCAATTATAATATCCTTAAAGTGAAGAGCGTAGCTTGGGTACTCAGGGCACTTAACGTTGTGCACAGTGGTAAGTGTTAAAGAGTCCAGTGCCATAGGCACTACACTGCTGCATATTGTTAATATCCACTGACCACCACTGCCAATACTCTAGATGGTAAAAGCTCTAGATACCCTAGCTATTACCGCGAATTCCTGTCTTAAAATTTGCCATCTTTTCTAGTAGGCGATCAATAATAGTAGCTTTGCTTACTTATTTAAACTGCCGCTTGTACTATTTTAGCTTATCCAGAAGCCCCTACTAGTAAACCCAATCTGCTTCCCGCAATAACAATTTAATATCGCACCAGTAGGTTATTTTTCTACCGATCATTAGGTAGATTTAGTCTTACCCATTAATAGCAAAATATTCTTTATTTCTCTATATCACATAGATAACTATGGATATATCAATTATTAACCGGCATAAACGACCTTTTGGATTGATTGTTTGCTATTAAGAGAAACTCTACAACCATAGATGTAAAACAAAACTTTCTGAAGGGATGACTGTCCGCTTATCGCCCATAACCGCCTTTTAAAACCACTCAAGCATACGTATTTTAAAGCTCTGCCTTAAAATAAGCATGCTCGTCGATATAATCTATCACTAGTTCAAAATATTTGAGGCCTGAACCACCCAATGCGCCATCAATTTTTTTGTCCATCATTGAAGACATAAACTCATGAAAGTTATTATCACCCCTTCTTGTAAACCAAACAGGTCCAATACTTTGTTCGGCTATAATTACAAGAGGTACCTTAATCATAGCTTCCTCGGTGCCATGCTCAGCCTTTTTAATAACAATCCAATCTGGGTTTCTGGCTTTCCAATTATCAAAAACACTAGCTGCAATGAAAGAAGTCCCAACCACATTCGATTTACTATGTATTTGTTTTTTTGCGGTATTAGTTAAAGTTGATGTTGCACCAGTATCTAATAACATTTGATGCTCTATTCCTTGAACTTTTATACTCATCCTAGGAAAGGCTGTGGTGTATTTTTGATAAGAGTCTTTTTGAAAACCTAATTTTACTTTTTTAAATTGGTTTAAGTTAACCCCATCAAGAGAATCAAGGATAAACATTGATTCAGTTACATAATCAATTTTAATGATTTTTTCTGCGTGCCATCGACCACCTAAAAAGCCATCAAACTGTTGCCCTGCTGATATTTCTGCTTCAGGGGCTATAAACAAATATCCGGCCATGAAATTTTCAATGCCACCAGCAGGTATTTCTGCTTCTGCTTTAAACTTAGGCATTTCTGATAAGGTATGCTCTTCGCCATCAGCTACTTTTGTGATTGTTGGCCAATTGTATTGCTGGTGAAGTTCTTTCGAAATCGCATTCCACCCACCGCCGGTATCTGTAAAAAACCTTAGCTTTTTTCCACTGATAAGTTCCGGGATTAAAATTATACGATTATTATCAAATTGAGTTGGGAGTTGTTGCTCAGCTAAAAGCTGTAAAGGAGCCAAACCTAAGGCAATTGAAAAAAGTATTAGCTTTATACTATTCATTGATCATCCATGACTTTTTTATAATTTATGAACACTAGCGTTTGACCATTGTGAGTGCAAAGGCCTTATTAAACCTGCCTCACTTTTAGATACATATTAAGCATATACACAAAGTAATACAATAAAGTTAATTTCTCCTACCACAACGCTTATTTACTTTTGTGTCGGTTCAACTGCCAATAATGTCGATTCAGATAAACATTAATGAAGCAAGTTATAAAAGTCGCTAACTTTCTTATCAACAAAACGCCAAACACCTATTTTTTTGATAAGGAATACAGTCATGAACATTATTACAAAAACAGTTATAGCACTGAGTTTTGCAAGCCACTTTAGTGCTCACGCCATTGACCTGCGAGTCGATAACATTCGTTTGTACCAAAGTAGTTCGCAAAGCTTTTCTGCACCAAGTTCGCTATATATTGATGAGGGCAAAATTGTAAGCATTACTAAAGCGACTGACCCACAACAAAACGCAGATAAAACAATTAACGCCAACAACCAGTATGCAATACCCGGTTTAATTGATTTACATGTACATTTAGGCTCATCGGGCAGTAACTTTACTGAGTTTCAGTATTTGCCGGTTAAGTCGCACTTTAATTCTAATTTGTATTTAGGCGTAACTAATATTGTTGATTTGTTTTCATTTGAACAAACCCTAAACGAAGCTGCGCAATTAAAAGCAGCCCAACTAACCCCTAACCTTTTTTATGCGGGGACTTTGTTTACCAACCCTGGCGGGCATGGCACGCAGTTTGGCGGCCAAGCATACGAAATTGCAAAAGATGAAGACATAGCAGCGCTGTGGCAAAAACATATAAGCACTAAGCCACATGTAACTAAAGCGGTTATTGAAACCTTTGGCGGTATAGGTAAATCGTTAACTGATAGCCAACTGGCGGAGCTAGGTAAGCGCTCTAAAGCCGCTAATTTACCGTATTTTGTGCATGTTTCTACATTAAATGATGCTAAACGTGCTATCAAAGCCGGTGCAACGGCTTTAGCGCACGGTATTAATAGCGAAGCGATTGACGATGAATTTATTACGCTAATGAAAGATCATAACGTAACTTACATTCCTACCCTCGCCGTGTACCACAATCATAGCGATGAAAAGCATAACCATACTATTAGCTCACAAAGCGAGTTACTAAAAACCATTCCTGAAAAGCTTCAAGGCTGTTTGTTTGAAAAGGTGCCTGCACCTTCAAAATGGAAAGAGCACGCGTGGGATGAGCGTAAAACAGCTTATGCAAATATACAAAAGCTACATAAAGCTAATATCACTATTGGCACAGGCTCTGATGCCGGAAACCCTTACACGCTACACGGTACTGGGTTACACAACGAGTTAGATGCACTTAGAAAAGCAGGCCTAACTAATGGTGAAATAATTAACGCAGCAACGGTTAACGGCGCAAAAGCGATTAATAAAGCCGGGAGCATTGGCAAACTTACTAAAGGTTTTGAGGCAAGTTTTGTACTGCTTAAACAAAACCCACTTAGTGATATAAATCATATTCACACTATCTCACAGGTGTATAAAACAGGTTTAAAAGTAGACCGCTCAGCGCTTATTGCTCAAAACAAGGCCATTACACCACAAGGCCCTACCTGCAATGAAGAAGTTAAAAGCAGCCAAGCACTGCATAGTATTGATGATTTTACCGGTGATACACCATGGCAAGCTATGAGCGATTCGGTAATGGGTGGGCAGTCTGTTGCAACGCTTACCACGCATAAAAATAGCTTAACTATTGATACAACCATTACAAAGCCTACCAGCTTTGGTGCATGGGCAGGCGCTGAAATTAAGTTTTCGTCACCGGCTGATGCCTCAGCATTTAAAGGTATTCGCTTAACCTATAAAGGCTCAACTACACCTTTTGCTATGTCTGTTTATCATAGTGATGTAAAAGATTGGGATCACTTTAGTGTACTTTTAAAACCCCGCGATGAGTGGACTACGCTTGATATTCCTTTCACTACATTTAAACAGTTTGGGTTTGGTAGCCCCGTTACGTGGTCGGCAACAGAATTAACTGGGGTTAACTTAATGTGGCGTAAAATGCCAGGCGCAAGCAACGAGCCGTTAAAAAACACACTACAAATCAATAAGCTAACTTACTTTTAAATAAGTAACAGTCAAAACACAAAATCTTTGGGTTTTGACTGTTTTTTGTTATGGTTTAATCACTTACAAAAAGAAGCACCTATTATGCTCAAACATCCTTTTTACAAATACAGCTTTTTTATTCTACTTATTGTTGATATTGCTTACGCCCTTGGGCTGATAATTGCTAACTCTGCGCCCTTAACAGGCGGCAGTGCACTCGCCGCAACCGTGTGGTTTATTACTTTTTATTGGGTTCCGGTATGGAGTGCGGCAGCCGTTATTTTTTTCCTGCGCAATAAGCACATTAATAAAATAGTACTTGAATGGTTAATTGCCGTTGTATTTATGGCCCTCGGTAATGTGCTTACCGATATAGTGCTCACACTACTTTTTGATGGGCATAAATCAATGGGGATATTTGTAGTATTTAACGGCTTACTTTGGGGCTCGTGTATTTACTTCACCAGTATTTTTATTGAAAGCAAAAAACGCGTAACAGCCGAAAAGCACGCGCTTAAACAAGCTCAACTTGCTACATTGCGATACCAGCTAAACCCTCACTTTATGTTTAATAGCTTAAATACAATTTCCGCTTACATACACACAAAACCCGACTTAGCCGATGAAGTACTGCATGAACTCGCTGATATTTTAAGGTACTCGCTTGATACCGCAGAGCAACAGCAAATACCTTTACAGCAAGAGCTTACCATAATAGAAAAGTACCTTAATATTGAAAAGGCACGCTTTGGCGATAAGCTTAAGGTTAATTACCACATTCCCAATAGCCTTAAAAACAAAACGCTACCACCTCTTCTTATTCAACCTATTATTGAAAATGCAATTAAGCACAATGCTAAACAAACCTCACTCACACTTAATATTACCCTGAGTGAACTATCTAACGGGGTAAAAATTGTGATAAGCGACAACGGAAAAGGCTTTACTGACGATGTATTAAAATGTGGCTACGGAAAAGGTATAGGGATGAAAAACATTATGCTACGCGTTAATCAACTTGGACAAAGTAAAGTATTGCTCAGTAATGATAATGGTGCTGTTGTTACGCTGGAGCTAGCGTTATGAACAATATAAACCTGCCAAATAAAACGACTAAAATGCGCATAATGTTTGCCGATGACGAGCTTCCTGCTCGCGAAAAATTAAGCCATCAATTAAGCTTAATGGAGCATGTTGACGTGGTAGGCATAGCCACAAATGGCAAAGAGGCCATTGCATTAATTAATGAGCTGACTCCTGATGTGGTATTGCTTGATATTCAAATGCCTGAAATTAATGGCCTTGAACTTATTGATTTACTTAACTACCAACCCATTATTATTTACACCACCGCGTACGACCAATTTGCGATTGAAGCATTTGAGCACGCCTCAACTGACTATTTACTCAAACCTTTTCCAATTGCACGATTAAAAAAAGCGTTAGCCAAAGCGCAGCAGCAATTAGAGCAACAACGAGCGCACACTCATGTAACTAGCTGCGCAGGTGAACCCGCTTTTACAATTACCGAAAGTTCATTAAACAAACTGGTTAGTAAAAGTGGTGAGCGCATATTTTTACTTTCCCCAAGCGATATTAAATTTATTAAATCAGAGCAAGGAAATAGCTTAGCGTGGAATGGAGAAACGTTTAATCATTTGAGCGACACGCTCGATCAGCTTGAACACGCCCTAGCCGCGCACAACTTTGTGCGTATTCATCGCAGTTATTTGGTTAATATTGACCACATAAAAGAAATACAGCGCTGGTTTAACGGCAAGCTAATGGTGATTGTAAATGATGATATTAAATCTGAACTAAGCACCAGCAGAGCCGGTGCCGATAAACTAAAGCAATTACTACACATTTAACTTATCTAAAAATGTGTTACTGATCATTGCTCGAATATACACTTAAAATAGGAAACTTATGCTCAGCAAACGATACAGTTACCGACTGTGTTTGGTCGCCATTAAAGCCTAGTTTAAAATCACTTGGGGTTAGCCTGCTGCCATCTGCAAACAACGCTAATAAATGCTCCTGATTAAGTTCACGCTTGCCAGAGGCTAAATTTGTAAGGGTAATAACCGCCCAGCGCTCCCCTTCTTCGTTACTCATAAGTACATAGTTTAAAATTGAAAAGTCAGACTTTTTAGGCGTTATATTATTATCGTTTGGAAACGACAAGTGCATACTATTTGGTATGGCTCGGTCAACGTTCAATACATTATTTTGCGCTGCAAACACATTGGCGCAAAGTACTAATAAAAATAAAAAGCTAACTACAATTTTTGCCACAATTAAACTTCCTTTTAAATTTAGATGCTTGAATACTTGATTGAAATTTATACTCGCAGTTTTTACCTATTATGTAAACACCCTATTAAAAACCCAATAAACAGGCTAAGCGCTCATTCAGTGTCACCGCATTAGTATTAATACTTTGCGGCACGTTAATAAACACACGGTTTTTAAACAGGAGTAAATTAAATGGCAACTACACCTAAAAAGTTACATGAGCTTAGTAACGCGCAATCGGCTTTATTAAACCCAGAGCACAGCATTCAAGTAAGAGGCGCGCGTGTTCATAACTTAAAAGATGTGGATGTAGATCTTCCCCGTAATTCACTTGTTGTTTTTACCGGTATATCAGGCTCGGGTAAATCATCGCTCGCCTTTGGAACATTATTTGCCGAATCGCAGCACCGCTATCTTGATTCGGTATCCCCTTATGCACGCAGATTAATCGATCAGGTAGACGAGCCTGATGTAGATTCGATTGAAGGGCTGCCACCAGCGGTTGCATTACAACAACAGCGTGGTGCGCCCTCGGTACGTTCATCGGTGGGTAGTGTAACCACTATTTCTAACGCGCTGCGAATGCTTTACTCACGCGCAGGCGAATACCCCGAAGGGCAAGGCATACTGTACGCCGATGCGTTTTCGCCTAATACGCCGCAAGGCGCCTGCCCAAAGTGCCACGGTATTGGCCGCGTATTTAACGTAACCGAAGAGCTACTAGTGCCCGACCCCACTAAATCAATTAAAGAGCGCGCTATTGCAGCATGGCCGCCGGCTTGGCAAGGTAAAAACCTAAGCCGTATTCTCACCTCGCTAGGCTACGATATTAATAAACCGTGGAATACCCTGCCTAAAAAAGCCCGTGATTGGATTTTATTTACCGACGAAACACCTACGGTGCCGGTGTTTCCTGAGTACACGCTTGAGCAAACGCAAGCAGCTATTAAAAATGAAGAAAGCCCTAGCTACATGGGTACATTTACAAGTGCTAAACGCTTTGTTTTACAATCGTTTGCGAGCACTCAAAGCCCACGTACTAAAAAGCGCGTGTCGCAGTATATGCAAATATCACAATGCCCGCAGTGCGAAGGTAAAAAGCTTAAAAAAGAGTCGTTATCGGTTAAAGTAGCGGGCCTTGATATAGGTGAAATTTCACAATTAACGCTCAATGAGCTGGCAGATAAATTAAGGTTTGCCGCTAGTAACCCCGCTAGAAGTAACGCTGCAAATCCCGAGAAAGCCATAGTTGCAAAGCGTATAGCAGGCGACATTATCAAACGCGTAGAAGCACTCACTGAGCTTGGTTTAGGGTATTTATCGCTTGAGCGTACTACGCCATCGTTATCAGCTGGGGAATTACAACGCTTGCGGCTTGCAACGCAAATTCGCTCAAAATTATTTGGTGTTGTGTATGTGCTAGATGAACCTTCGGCAGGTTTACACCCAGCCGATACGCAAGCACTTTTAAGCGCCCTAGATGAGCTAATAGCGGCTGGTAACTCAGTATTTGTGGTGGAGCACGATACAAGTGTTATTCGCCACGCCGATTGGGTGGTTGATGTAGGGCCAAATGCGGGTTCGCATGGCGGTAATATTGTTTACAGCGGCCCAATTGAAGGCTTAGAGCAAATGAGCAACTCACATACAAGTCAATATCTTTTTAAACATAACAATAACGCAAAGCCAAATCATCAAACACAACGTACGCCAGCAGCCTGGCTTAAGCTAAGTGGTATTGAGCGCAACAATTTACACAACATCAGTGCCGAATTTCCGCTTAGGGTTATTACAAGTGTTACGGGGGTTTCTGGCTCAGGTAAATCAAGCTTAGTAAGCCAAGCCTTAGTCGAGCTTATTCAAGATGCTTTAGGACAAAAAACGCCGCCGCCAATGCCTACCGATGAAGCCGACTTGCTTGATCAAGAACTCCAAACACCAACCCATGGCAAAATTACCGAGGGCCTTGAGCATATAAAGCGCCTAATAACGGTTGATCAAAAAGCCATTGGCCGCACGCCTCGCTCAAACCTTGCTACTTACACTGGTTTGTTCGATCACGTACGTAAATTATTTGCCAATACCAAAGAGGCAAAAGCGCGTAAATACGATGCAGGTCGTTTTTCGTTTAATGTTAAAAAAGGTCGCTGCGACAACTGCGAAGGCGTCGGCTTTGTAAGCGTGGAGCTGTTATTTTTACCTAGCGTGTATTCGCCTTGTCCTGTGTGTAACGCCAAGCGCTACAACCAAAAAACACTCGACATTACCTATAAAGATAAAACCATTGCCGATGTACTTAATTTAACCGTTGAGTCTGCGCATACGTTTTTTGCCGATGAACCCGCTATTTTACGTGCGCTAAATGCGCTCTTACAAGTGGGCCTTGGCTATTTACGTTTAGGCCAACCTGCTACTGAGCTTTCGGGCGGTGAAGCCCAGCGCATAAAGCTTGCCACTGAACTACAACGTACGCAGCGCGGCGATACGCTTTATATTTTAGATGAACCAACCACTGGCCTGCACCCTAAAGATGTAGCCATGCTAATGGCGCAGTTAAATGGCTTAGTTGATGCGGGCAACACCGTAATTATGGTTGAGCACGATATGCAAGTTGCCAGTAACAGTGATTGGATTATTGATATTGGTCCAGGAGCCGGCGACGAAGGCGGAGTAATAGTTGCACAAGGTAAACCAAACGAGGTGGCGCAATCTACAAAAAGCCGTACTGCACCGTTTTTGAATAGCGCAATTTAGTGTTTAGCTAACTAACAAAAAGAGCTACAGGCTCTTTTTGTTAACTTTTTAAAAAACGCTCTAATTTGGGCTTTACAGTAACCGACATTATTAACATTATAGTAAGGCCTATAGGCAGTGCAGCAAGAAGCCCTTCAGCCCAACCATTTAAAAATAAACGCATATCTGCATAGCCAATATTGTTAGTAGCGGTTACAAACGCCATTAGCGACTCCATGGTAAGCGCCATAAAAACACTAATCACTAAATTACGTTTTAGCTCGCTACTACTAGGCAATAACTTATTAACTAGCTTATGCATTAAGGTCATCATTACAAAACCAATAGGCGCCATTACCAGCACTGCACTTATAAACGAGGTAAACCAATCTGCATAAAACCGCTCTGTAACCCCTACATTCACATAAGTCATAATACCAGTTAGCGTACCGCCGATTAAAGCAATAATACTTATCATAACCAGTATTTTATAAATTACAGGTGTTTTTTTAGGCTCAACCATTTCTGGATTTACTGATACAGATGTACTCATTTTTGGGTATGCCTTAAGCGCTAGATAGATGACAACATCAACTATAACAAATTAATTGATAATATCAACTAGTTTTTTGAACTAACCAAAAATAAGCCAAATTCCAACTAGTCCCATTAAGCTACCAGCAATACGGTTCATCCATTTAATATTGTCACCACGCGCTAAAAACAAGCGCAGGCTTTTACCGCCTGTTGCATAGGCAAGCATACATACAAATTCGCTTACCATAATGACTAAAACAAGCACTAAAAGTTGTGGGGCTACTGCGTGCTGTACACTAATAAACGGCGGCAATAGTGAGATCATAAACGCCCAGCCTTTAGGGTTTGCAATGGCAGTTACAAAGCCTTGCGTAAAAAGCGACTGGCGACTTACATCGCTTGGGCTTTGTGTATTAATCGACATTTTTCCTTTAGCGCGCCACATATTTACGCCGATATAAATTAAATACCCGCCGCCTACCCATTTTAAAATAGCGAATGCATCTGGGTAATTTAGCATTACACTTGCAACACCGAGTACCGCAGCAACGGCAACGGTTGCTACGCCTAATAGCTCACCTATCATCATCCATAATGTGCGGCGCACGCCGATGCTCATGCCAAGTGACATGGCAAGGGTCATACACATACCTGGAGTAATAGACACAAAAAAGAACGTTGGTATAAAAACCGCAAGCGCTGCTACATCAATCATTAATTTACTCTCGTATTAAAAACAAAAACGCGGCTATAAGTAGCCGCGTTGTTGCTTGCTTATGTTTATTACTATTGCCCAGTACTTACCACTGGTTCAGTAATTACTTCTACAGGCTCTGCTGTATCATTTAACAAATACTTATCTAGCCACTGCTCTTGTTCCCACAGTACGTGTAATAAGCTTTTACGTGCGCGGTAACCATGTGCCTCATAAGGAAGCATAACTAAGCGAGCATCTTTACCTAAACCTTTTAGGGCTGCGTACATACGCTCACTTTGCATTGGGAAAGTGCCCGAATTAGGGTCTTCTTGACCGTGGATCATTAGCATTGGCTCGTTAATTTTTTCAGCATGGAAAAACGGCGACATATTAGCGTATACACTTTGTGCTTGCCAAAAATCACGTTCTTCGCCCTGAAAACCAAACGGCGTTAATGTACGGTTGTAAGCACCACTTCGGGCAATACCGGTTTTAAATAAATCAGTATGAGCCAACAAGTTAGCAACCATAAATGCACCGTATGAGTGCCCTGCTATGGCTATTTTGTTTTTATCAGCAATGCCTTTTTTAACTAATACATCAACAGCTGCTTGCGCACTTGATACTAACTACTTTCTAAAGTTATCGTTTGGCTCGCTGCCATCAACACCTACAATAGGCATTTTAGGGTCGTCAAACACGGCAATACCTTTAGCAAGGTAAGGCATTGGGCCCCAATAGCCAATGTAAGTAAATGCATAAGGCGACTCGCGAACTTGCGATGCTACTGCTTTATCTTTGTATTCAAGAGGGTAAGCCCACATAAGCACAGGTAACGGGCCTTGAGTTTTAACATACCCTGGTGGTAAATATAACGTGCCCGAAAGCTCTACGCCGTCATCGCGTTTATAACGTAATTGCTCTTTAGTTACGCCTTTAAATGCAGGGTACGGATGAGCAAAATTAGTTAATTGGGTCATTGTATCGTTATCTAAATCACGAATAAAAAAGTTAGGCTGCTCAGTTTTAGACTCACGAACTGTAATAAAGCGCTCGCCTTCGTCATCAAGCAATGCACGTACGCGCTCGTAATAAGGCGCTTTAGATTGCCATAAACGCTTGCTGCTATTTGTTTTTACATCATATCTGTCTAAAAACGGAATATTACCTTGCTCAGATGCACCATTGCCACGCAGGTAAATATAGCGCCCGCCTACAATTTTAATTACGTTAGCGCCTAAATCGTTACGCTCGTAAATAGCATTACCTGGGTCTTTGTAAGCATCGTTATAACTACGCTCTGAAAACAGCACGCGGTTGTTATCGGCATTACGTGGTTGAATAACAAAAGTGCGTACTTGGCGGTCGCTAAAGCGCCAATCTATAAGCATGGCTACGTTTTCGTTGCCCCACTCAATACCTGCAAAGCGCCTTTCTACCTTAGCAAATAATTTAGGCTCGCGTTTAAAGGGGGCACGTAAGCTGTAAATGTAATCATGGTGCTTAACATCGGTTTTCATGTCGCCGCCATCTTGCGCCTCGACCCAAATAACTTCAGCGCCCTGATCGGTTCGCCATTCAAAATCACGTCGGCCTGTGCGTACGCTGTCGTAGCCTTGTGGAATGTTATCGGCAAGAGGCTGCTTTGCAAGCTCTGCTAATGCATAGCCGCGCATTCCCCATATTTGCCACGTGCTTGCAAATCGGCTGTAAGGTACTTGATATGAAAAAGGCTCATTAATACCCGCAACTAAAATATTAGTTGAATCAGGCGATACCGAAAACGATTTAAATAATGCTGGGCTACCAATAGCTTGGGCTTTGCCATCAAGCGTAATGTAGGCTAACTGCCCTTGGCCATAAAATTTAAACTGCGCTTCGTCAAACGGGCTCGTTAGTAAATTTTGATACGTACGCGCAGGCGCTTTTTCACCGGTACTTTGTTGAATAACAGGCACTACACTTTGGCTGTTATTTTCAAGCCTTGGCTTATCAATATTTACCGCAAGGTTTGCAACAATTGCGCTGCTATCGGGTAGCCATTTATAAGGTGACGACGTTAAAACCGAGTTTAGTGCAGCACTTGAAAGCTGTTGCGCTTGTTTGCTCTCAACGCTGTAAAGCCATAAATTTGCTTGGCTTTGTTGCTCAACAATAAACGCTAAATACTTACTGTTTGATGACCATTTAGGCGAGCGAATAATACCACTTGGTAAGTTATTAATATTAATAACCGTGCCGCTTTGCACGTGCTTTAGCTCAACTGCGCTGTATTTTGCGCTAACACGTGAACGCGAAAAGTTAGCCGGATTAAGCTTAATACCCGCCAGTTTAAGCTCTTCTTTTGCAAGTTCATCAAGTGTTACAACACGTTTTCGTTCAAAAAGCGCTAGCCACTGGCCATCGCTTGATAAGTAACTAGTGGGTGCTAATTTAGCGTCAACCAAAGCTGCAAGCTCAGGTGATGGTGTTTGATAGCCTTGCTCTGCTTGGCTTGTTGGCAGTAATGCAACACAACAAATAAAGGCAACTAACAGCCTAAAAGCGTTCATGTTTTTATCCTTTTGTTATTTTTTACTGTTATAGGCGTATATAAACACGTTTTGCTATGTTCATAAAGCATTAAGGTAACTTAAGCACGTGTAAAAGGTGACTTAATAACCCTAAATACGCTACACTGCAGCGCTATTTATTCACCACTGCGGCGCACAAAACACAATGCAAAACACAGCTAAATCGGTCACTATTATTGATGTTGCTAAGCGTGCTGGTGTATCAAAATCAACCGTGTCTTTGCTACTTACCAAAAGCGAAAAAGTAGGCTATAAAAGCAGACAAAAAATATTAAAAGCGATTGATGAACTCGGTTACGTTTATAACCGCGATGCGGCCGCAATGCGCTCAAAACGTTCAAATTTAATTGGCATTATAATAAACGATTTAACCAACCCTTTAATGGCTGAGCTTGCTACAAGCCTTGAAAAAACGCTAAACGAAAGTGGCTTACAAGCCATGATAGTAAGCACTAATAACAACCTCGAGCTACAAACAAGCGCAGTAAAAAACCTAAAAGAATATAACGCAGCTGCTTTTATTATTTGCCCTGTAGCAAATACCTGTGCCAAATGGCTTGATACACAAAGCGCGAAGCACAACGTTATTACCTTAATGCGCGAAGTCCCTTTTAGCGCTGCGCCTTGCGTACTGCCCGATTACAAAAAAGCCAGCCACGTAGCAACAATGCACGTACTCGCTCAAGGTGTTTCAAACATCGCTTTTATAGGCTGTGAGCTCACAATGAGCGAATCTTTAGCATTACAAAGTGGCTTTAATACTGCTTGTTCGCAGCACAGCATAACGCCTTTAACGGCCATAGCGTGCTCGCACAATCAAGCGCTTAGTGCTAAAAATACATTTTTAAACACTTACAAACAAAACCCACAATTAAATGCTGTGGTATGCGCAAACGATATAATTGCACAAGGTGTTATAGCAGCAATACATTCGCTTAACTTGCCAGCAAATCAAACTATAAAAGTAGTTAGCTGCCATCACTTACCTAACTACAGTGTTATGCCTTGCAGCTTAAGTACGGTGGTTATTAATACCGATGAAATAGCAAAGCGTAGCTTTTTAGTTGTGCAAGAGCTGCTACAAAATACAACCCCTCCAGTTAAAACGCTGGTAAATGTAAACTTACAAATTAGAGATTCTAGCCAATGAAAAAAGTGCTGGTAATTGGCTACGTATGGCCAGAGCCAAATTCATCTGCTGCGGGAACGCACATGATGTCGTTATTAAATGCATTCAAAGCGCAAAACTGGGAGGTTGAATTTGCAACCCCGGCGCAGCGTACCGAGCACATGGGTAACCTAGACGACTACGGTATAACAAGCCAAAGCATTGCCCTAAACTGCGAAAGCTTTGACGAATACGTTAAAGCCTATAACCCAGATATAGTGATGTTTGACCGCTTTATGATGGAAGAGCAATTTGGTTGGCGCGTAGATAAGCATTGCCCCAATGCCGTTAAAATTCTCGATACTGAAGATTTACAATGCCTACGTAATGCACGCCACGAAGCACACAAAGGCGAGCGCGAGTTTACCACCAGCGACTTACATTCAGATATTGCAAAACGCGAAATAGCGGCTATTTTGCGCTGCGACCTCAGCTTAATTATTTCAAGCTTTGAAATGAGCTTACTAAACAGTGTGTTTAAAGTAGAGCCAAGCTTATTACACCACTTACCGTTTATGGTCGATTTAAGCGCATTGCCCAAAACCACAAAAAGCTTTGATGAACGCGCACACTTTATGACCATAGGTAATTTTAGACACGCCCCAAACTGGGATGCCGTGCTGTACTTACAAAAAATATGGCCATTAATTCGTAAGCAACTGCCAAAAGCCGAGCTACATATTTATGGCTCTTACCCGCCACCAAAAGCCACAGCACTTAATAGCCCTAAAAATGGGTTTTTAATAAAAGGCTGGGCCGATAACGCCTATGATGTAATGCAAAGCGCGCGCGTATGTTTAGCGCCCCTTCGTTTTGGTGCAGGTATAAAAGGTAAGTTACTTGAAGCCATGATAATGCAAACACCCAGCGTTACCACCAGCATTGGAGCAGAGGGTATGCATAACGATTTACCATGGTCTGGTATAGTGGCCAATAATACCGAAGATTTTGCAAATGCAGCCGTTGAGCTTTATAACAATCAAACTGATTTTGAACACGCTCAGCAAGCTGGCAATACGCTACTTAACACCCTGTACGACAAAGTAAAATTAAGCGCCGCGCTCATTAATAAAATAGATGCAATAAGCAGCGATTTAGCAGCCCATAGGGAAAAAAACTTCACCGGACAAATGCTCAAACATCATACAATGCGAAGCACGCAATATATGGCGCAATGGATAGCAGAAAAAAATAAAAAATTAGATTAAAAATGACTAGACTCTTATAGATTTGTGTTTAAAATCGCGCCCATTACAAATGGGCGTTTTAGCCTATACTTTTAGCTAATTTATTTACACACTGGCCTAAATAAGATTTGAAAACTGCAACCTTCACAGAAAAACGCAAATTTATCGTTAAGTTAGGTAAAATGCTTCACAAGTATGGTACGCCTGCTTACCGCCTAGAAGCTCATCTAATGGAAGTGGCTACCTACTTAGGACTTAAATCGTCGTTTGTTATGTCGCCAACCTCTGTAACGTTTGTAATTTGGACCGACGGCCACGAAGACGAATACACACACGTAGCACGAGTTGATCCTGGCGATCACGATTTAGGCTCACTTGCCGACACCGACGATTTAGTAAATCAAATGCTTGACGACAAGCTAAGTTTGCAAGAAGTCGACGCTCAGCTTGATGCTATTTACGATATGCCAAACCCGTACAATAAACTTGTTACAGGAGTTGCCTTTGCAACCTCTGGTGGTGCATTTGCAATGCTAATGGGCACAAGTTGGACTGATGTTATGTGGTCATCGCTGCTTACATTAGTAGTTTATGTATTTGTACTTTGGTCTACACGCTCTAAACGTGTTGCACATATGCTTGAGCCACTTGTTGCTATTATTTCAGCTGTATTAGCCTGTGCGGTAAGTGTGTACATAACCCCTGAAATTAATATACGTTTAGTGGTGCTTTCGGCCATTATTGTATTTATACCTGGCCTTGCACTGGCGCTTGGTTTAGCCGAGCTTGCAGCTAGGCATTTAGTGTCGGGAACTGCGCGAGTTATGGACTCGTTTATGCTGCTATTTAAACTGTACTTTGGTGCCTTTATTGGCATAGGTATTGGCTTTGCCATGTTTGGCCAAGCAGACTTTGTGCAGCCAGAGCCTCTTCCTAAATGGACAGCATGGCTAGCTATACTCCTGCTTTGTAGCAGCTTAGTTGTTATATTTAGAACTAAAATTAAGCATGCGGGTTGGTCTATTGCATCAGGTTTTATAGCTTACGGCACAAGTATTGGTTCTGCTATGTACCTAGATTACACGTTAGGTACGTTTGTAGGGGCTTTATCGGTAGGTATATTTAGTAACTTATTTAATCGTGTTGCTAATGCGCCAGCTTCAATTGTTGCCATGCAAGGCTTAATTGTATTAGTGCCTGGTAGCAAAACCTATATTGGCTTAAACTCACTGATTGAAGGCCAAGACTTTGTATACGCAGAGCATATTGGCCAGCAAACGTTTTTAATATTTATGTCGCTAGTAGCAGGGCTAATATTTGCAAACGTGGCTCTTCCGCCTAAAAAGAGTTTGTAAGCACAAACCTATAAACAAAAAGCCTGTTACCTTAAAAAGTAACGGGCTTTATTATTCATAATGCTATTAGCCGTGCGATACTGTTAAAACAATTTTTCCTACGTGCTGTTTTTGCGCAAACACTTGCTGCGCCGTCACTATTTCAGTAAGAGGAAATGTTTTTGCCACAATAGGCTTAATTTTTTCTTGCTCAATAAAGTTAACTAAGCTTTTAAATACCTCTGGCTCTAACACTGTGCAGCCAAAAAACGTTAAGTCTTTTAAGTACAAAGTACGTATATCTAGCTCAACTAATGCCCCGCCAATAGCGCCCGATACCGCATAACGCCCTTTAGGTTTTAACACTTCTAGCGGCTTTGGCCATTGATCGCCAGCTACTAGATCAATAACTACATCAACACTGTTTTTACCTAAGGCTTGAATTAAATCGTCTTCACGAAATATAACCTTATCGACACCTAAATCTTTTAACTGCTGCGCCTTACTTTTGCTAGTAATTGCAATAACATTAGCACCACGAGCTTTGGCTAATTGCACTGCCGCAGAGCCAACCCCGCCCGAGGCTCCCGTTATTAAAACAGTTTGCCCTTGCTGCGGATTTGAGCGGTACAACATGTTTTCGGCTGTCGAATATGAGCACGGAAAAGACGCCAGCTCAACATCGCTATAGCGACTATTAATTGTATAAGCATGGATTGAATCAACTACAGTGTACTGTGCAAATCCGCCATCGCACTCTGAGCCAAAATACCACGGTGCTTTTAGTGTTTCGCCGTTAGCTTTTACTAAACATGGCTCAACTAAAATACGCTCACCAATACGGTTTTTATCAACACTTTCACCAACGGCTACAATTACACCACATACATCTGCACCTTGAATGCGCGGAAAAACCAAGGCCTCACTAGACCAACTGGCATCTTCGCTTTCACCACCTTGTTTAGAGTACCAAGATAAACGGGTATTTAAATCGGTGTTGTTTACACCCGCCGCCATTACTTTTATTAGTACATCGGTGCTTGCAAGAGAAGGTACGGCTATATCGGTTGCATACTTTAATACATCAAAATCGCCATGCCCTGTAAGCTGTACGCCATGCATTGTAGTGGGTAAATTTGCCATTGTTTGCTCCTTTAAATTAACTGTAAAATACTTTGCTTTGCTGTAATTACTGCCTCATCGCCCATTACAGGCCATGCGCTCGACACCCCTTCATGCAATAAAAATAAGGCACTCGCCATTGTTGTATTTAAGCTTTGCTTACCTAATAACTGCCTAACCTCGTTTTTATGATTTTGCACCGCATTACTTATTGCTTCATCTTCAGGAAAAGCCGACAACGCATTAATTGATAAACAGCCATTAGGTGCAAACTCTTGCATCCATAATTTAAGCTGATCAAACATATGTAAAACTGCGTCTACCCCTGGCTTGGGTGAATTTTCTAGCAAAAAATGTAAATAACGAGTATGGCGGTATTCAAGCGCTGCAATGATCATGGCTTGTTTTGAAGGGTAATATTTATAAAGGGTGCGTAAACTCACACCACTGAGTTTTTGAAGCTTTGCCACGCTTGGCTCGGCAAAGCCATATTGGCTGAAGGCCACCTCTAATGCTGCTGCTATGTCTTGTTTAAGCATATTATTAAACCCATGTAGAATGAACACTCTACCCACATGGTAGAGCATTCATTCTACACGGTCAACATTTGAGGTTTACTTTGACGCTTCCCTATTGCTCCTAAAGACTCAACAAGGAAGCAATTTAACTAACGTAACCAATTAGTTTTACCCAGTTCGACGACTTCATCCCCTTTGCCGTTTATTAACGCTTTCATCATGTAAACACTAAAGCCTTTTGCTTGCTCTAATTTTATTTGCGGCGGCATCGAAAGCTCTTGCTTTGCAGTATCTACTTCTAACACAACCGGGCCTGAGTGATTCATCATCTCATCCATTGCCGAAGGGAGTTCGTCTGGGTCACTTACATGAATGCCTTTTAAACCGCAGGCTTGTGCAATTTTAGCAAAACTTGGATTTTCTAAATCAGTGTCGCTTGATAAAAACCCGCTGGCTTTCATTTCCATTGCTACAAAACTAAGTGAGCGATTATTATAAACAACAATTTTTATAGGCAAATTAAGCTGCTTAAGCGAGATTAAATCACCCATCAACATAGAAAAACCACCATCGCCACACATTGCAATTACTTGGCGGTCTCTATCTACCGACTGAACACCCATTGCCTGCGACATCGCATTAGCCATAGAACCATGGTTAAACGAGCCTATTAAACGCCGCTTACCATTCATAGATAAATAACGTGCGGCCCATATTGTTGGCGTGCCTACATCACAAGTAAACACAGCATCGTCAGCCGCTTGCTCGTTTAGTAAACGCGTTAAGTATTGCGGGTGAATTAAATTTTGTGAGGTTTTACCACTGGCAAGTTTATCGAGATCTTTTCGAGATTCTTTATAGTGCTTAACACTCTTTTGTAAGTGCGAGTCTGTGCGTTCACCTTCAATGTACTCAAGTAATGTGGCCACTGAATTTTTTGTATCGCCTAATACGCCACAATCAATTTGAACGTGTCGCCCGAGTGATGCCGCTTTATTATCAATTTGTAATATGGTGGTATTTTCAGGGTAAAAAGCCCGATACGGAAAACTCGTGCCAATCATTAATAATGTATCGGCCTCTTGCATTGCATGATAGCCCGAGGCAAAACCTATAAATCCGGTCATACCAACATCATAAGGGTTATCGTATTCAATAAATTCTTTGCCGCGCATGGCATGTACTATGGGTGCTTGTAGTTTATCGGCAAGTGCTACAATTACATCATGTGCATCTCTACAGCCTGCACCGCACAACAACGTTACTTTTTTACTCTTATTAAGATGCGTAGCCATTGCTTTAATATCAGATAAATCAGCAACAGTAGTGGCTTTTTTTGGAACATTCCACTTAGGAGTAATACCCTTAGGTATATCTTTTAATGCAATATCGCCGGGTAATACAAGTACACTTACGCCTTTATTTAATATTGCTTGGCGCATTGCGGTTTCAAGCAAATAAGGCATTTGTTCTGGGTTTGACACCATTTCGCAATACACACTGCATTCTTTAAATAATTCTTGCGGGTGGGTTTCTTGAAAGTAATTGCTACCAATCTCTGATGATGGAATATGCGAAGCTATTGCTAACACCGGTACATTATTACGCTGACAATCAAATAAGCCGTTAATTAAATGAAGATTACCCGGACCACACGAGCCAGCACACACCGCAAGTTCACCTGATAAGTGGGCTTCGCCACCGGCTGCAAAGGCTGCGACTTCTTCATGGCGCGTACCTAGCCATTCAATTGTGCCCATTTTACGTAAGCTTTCACTAATGCCGTTAAGTGAATCGCCAGTTACCCCCCAAATTCGTTTTACGCCAGCTTGCTCAAGGGTTTTGGTGATAAAACCTGCGATATTTTCACTCATAATATAGAACTCCTAACAGTTAAGTTATTCTGTAAATTGAATTATCTTTGGGCTCTACCAGTACTAATATCGTTTAAAAGTGCGCTCAATTAATGAGAAACGACACACATGAAATACAAATGATAGAGTAACAACAATACGTTTAAATATTGTCATGCACCTATACTGATACATAAAACATGAATGTCGCCTTTAAACTATATATGAATAAACTAAGATGAGATTTTTAGTGGCTTAACTATGAATATGGTATTATCTGGCTCAATTATTTTACTGAATGTTTCTGTGTTATTTTTATGCCAAACTCAGCTTCTTGCTTTACCCCCTTTTTACAAAATATAAATGCGCTTTCGCTTCCAGAAACATTTACCTTTCCCTTTTATTATCAGCCGCATCCGCTAACTATTGCAGCTGCAACACAGTTGCAACAACAGCTAGAACCACTCTCACATTTAAAAGCCGAAAACGCAGGTAAAATGTTTGGTGTGTTAGTTGTGCAAAACAAAAATAACCAGCTGGGGTTCTTAAGCGCGTATTCGGGGCAGATTGAAGGCGATAAAGGCAGTATTAACTTTGTGCCACCGGTATCAAATATGCAGCTAAACGATGAAGGTTATTTAGCACAAAGCAAAATTATTAATGACATAAACAGCCAAATTAATGAGCTTGAAAGCAGCGCAGAGCTCACCGCTATTAATAAAAAGCTTGATGAATCAAAAGCTATGTTTAACGAGCAATTACTTGCGCAGCAAGCCCTAATGCAGGCCGGAAGATTAGTACGTAAAAAGCAGCGAACTGAAGGCGAAGCCGAACTAAGCAAGGATAATTTTGAGCAACTTAAAAATAAACTAGCCGGGCAAAGCATTGTTGAAAAAAAGCAATTACAAGCGCTTAAGCTTAATTGGCAAAATAAAATAGAACAGCTAGAGAGCGCTCAAACCAGAATTACAGACAACGTAAAACATTTAAAAAAGCGCCGTAAAACGCTATCTAAAAATCTACAAAAAATGCTTTTTGCTCAGTATCAGTTTTTAAATGCCCATAAAGAAGTAACCGACCTAAATGCTATTTTTGCACAGCTGCCAGAGCATACTCCACCCTCTGGCGCAGGCGATTGCGCAGCACCAAAGTTATTACAATATGCGTATAAACATAACTTAAAACCCATTGCTATGGGTGAGTTCTGGTGGGGAGCAGCCCCTAAATCAGCCATTAGGCAACATAAAAATTACTACCCTTCTTGTTATAGCAAATGCCAACCAATACTTGGGCATATGCTAAAAGGCCTAAATGTTAAAACCAATCCGCTACTTGAAAACCCAGCCCACGGAAAAGAGTTAAGTATTATTTATAAAGACAACGACTTACTGGTGGTAAACAAGCCTGCTGAGTTTTTATCGGTCCCAGGTGTAAATATTGATGACTCTGTTTATATGCGCATAAAAACACAATTCCCTGAAGCTTCAGGCCCATTAATAGTTCATCGTTTAGATATGTCGACCTCAGGATTATTGATGATCGCACTTAATAAACGTGTACATAAAGCCCTGCAAAAACAGTTTATAGAGCGCACTATTGATAAACGTTACGTTGCACTGGTTGATGGAAATGTAAGTGAAGATAGCGGCGAGATAAATTTACCCCTCATGCTCGATTTTGATGACAAGCCACGCCAAATGGTGTGCTATACAAATGGCAAACCTTCGCTTACTACTTGGCACGTACTTGAGCGAAAAAACAATATTACTCGTTTACAGTTATACCCAAAAACGGGGCGAACACATCAGCTACGCGTTCACTGCGCCCATAGCTTAGGATTAAATATGCCTATTATTGGGGATACACATTACGGCCAAAAAGCCGATAGACTCCATTTACATGCCGAGTATTTAGCGTTTACTCACCCAATAACTCTTAAACGCTTAGAGTTTGAAGTAGCGCCAGATTTCTAATAATTATTAGGCGCTTTACATGTGCGAAAATATACTTATAAGGTCTTTAGTTTATTAACGGCGTTACCAATTTAGAATATAGATTTATATTAAAATTTATTTAGGTATAGAGAGCCCTAAGGCTTGCTCCCATTATAAGATTCCAATGTTTTTCTCTAAAGACAGTTTAATCACAAGTGAGGAGTACAGCCTAATAATCTCGTCAACGATTCCTGCAATACTCTATAAGCTTATTGCTGTAGTTATAACTAAAACGATAATTTTTAGTATATCTCTGTCGTTCCTTATCTATCACTGTGTAAAAAAAGCACTCATTGGGTTTTTATACTACGTTATTGCCTACTTAAGTGTAATGTCTATACATTTTAGGTTTTTCCCTGTTCTAAGCAACAAACAGTCCGCTTTAAACTCACATCAAACAGGTCACACGACCTAGTATTTTAGTGATTAATCATATTATTACTTATTAAGCATTAAGTTATAATTTAAAAGTAATGCTATAGTAAGTTTAACAAATAATAATAAAAGTCATAAATGTTAAATACGAATAACAATACGCATATACAAAAATTTAAACGCAGTGTATTGATCAAAGCTGCTCTTATTTGCTTTTTTATATTTATTAGCATGTATAGTTTTGCTGATAGTAGTGATGAGAATACGCTTTTAAGTTCTTTGGATTTCAGTAAAGCTGAAAACTTGATTAACGATGTTAGAGCAAACAAACTAGATTACTTAATCAATGAAAAAAAACTCACTAAAGCATTTGAGCTAAGCAAAGAGCAACGCTGGGAGAGGCTTCACCTAGAGGCTGCTGCGCTGTATGCTGAACTGCTATTTCGACAAGAACGCTACAAGCGTTTAAAGCACCACTTAGCATTTTACTTAAGTAATAAACAACTAACAGAACAAAAAGATGTGCACCTTTTATTTTTAGAGTCGCAATTAAAATCTTTAGCTAGAAATGAAGATCCAACACCTGCAAAAAACCTTGCAAAAGAGCTTGAAAAACTAATACCTCAACATTCAGATAACGAAAAAATTATTATTTTTCGCGCTTTAGCTTACTACTACACAGATACTGATGTGTTAAGAAAAACTTTAAACGCAGCTCTAGAAGGCTTAGAGCTTGCTTTAAAAAACAATGACTTTGCAGCGCAAGGCTATTTTTATAGAAAAATAGCCGATGCTTATCACTTACTTACTGATGTAGATAAAGACAAGAGTAAAGCGGTTTACTATGCAAAAAAAGCAGTAAAAGCGTACGAAAAAACAAGCGATGGCCTTTTTACTGCAAAAGCATACTGGAGTTTAGGTAATGTGTTGTTAGAAATTAATGACCCAAACAATGCCTTAATACAGTTAAATAAAGCCTTGAGCTATTTTAAGAAAGTTAACATGAAAAAAGGTTTAGCATTTGCTCAATACTCAATTGCTGACATTCAATACCTTCAGGGAAATTACAACACAGCGTTAACGCTAGTAAACCAAAACATTGAACTTGCCCGCTCTGCTGGCATTCACGATATGCACCTTGCCTCATTGATTTTACTAGCTGATATATACATTAAACAAAACTTATTAGATAAAGCAAATCAAGTAAACGACGAGGTATATAATAATCTAGATAAGTTTACCCGTAGTATATATAAAGCTCGATTTTTAGCTAAACGCTATGAGCTTAAGCGAAAGCTGAACTACATTGACGATGCCTTTGAAGCAATCGAAGATAAACTCGTTTATACAAAAAAGCACTATGAAGCAACGAGCGAAAGTAACATAAAAGCACTCCAAATTAAGTTCGAAGTAAAAGAAAGAGAAGACAAGATATCGCAGCTAGAATTCGAAAAAGATATCAACAAACTTCAAGCAATCGAAGAACACCAACAAAAAATAATTTGGCGCTTAAGCGCATCCATTGCATTCATTTTAGTTCTTGTATCGTTATTCTTATTTTACCGCCAAATACGTCAGCGAAAAAAATATCATACTATTGCGTTAACCGACTACCTAACTAATAGTTTAAACCGCCGTGGAGTAATGCAAATAGCTGATAATTTGTTAGCCAACAAACCAGCATCAATTGCGATTGTTGATTTAGACTACTTTAAAAATATTAATGACAAATTTGGCCATGACACAGGGGACTTAGTACTGATTAAGTTTGCTCAAGCCGCTAAAGATACGCTAAGTGAAAATGATACATTTGGGCGTTACGGCGGCGAAGAATGGCTGTTTGTTTTGAATACATTAGATAAGCATAAAATTAACGACACGTTTGAGAACTTAGCGCTCACTTTATCTGAATATTGCCGTGAAATAGAAGCCTTACCGAGTAAAATAAACATTACCTTTAGCGTGGGTGTTGCAATAAGTAATACTCACTCTAAATCACTTGATGTGCTTATTAAACATGCAGACCAACAGCTGTATAAAGCAAAAGAAAATGGCAGAAACCAAATAGCAATCGCGTAAATATACGTTATTAGTCACCTTCAATAATCATCTGTTTTATTTTGTGGGCTTTTTCAAAGTGATCTAATTTATGGGTGTGTATCCACCACGTAGCTGCTTGCATAAGCATCTCAGGATCCGTATTTTTATTTGCAAAAAAAGCGTAAAAAGAAAGCCCTACGTTTTCGCCTTTGGCTGCTATTTTTTTATCGCACACAGCTATAATTTTTGCTTTTAGTTCTTCCTGCATACATACCTTATTTAATTGTATTTTTACTATCTAAATATACCATTTAAAACACTAACGATTAGCTGTAAAAGACTTCTATCAACAATACTATGATTCTCAAACTCTTTATTAGGCGTATTTACTTTTGTAGCTTTGCATTCATTATCTAGTGGCTCATTTTTATGTAAATCTGTTTCATAAGCTATATCAGCTTGCTCCATGCATTTTGCAGAGCCCGCATAAGGCTGAGCAGCACAGCCAGTTAAAAATATACACAGCGATAATAAAGCTAAAAACGCTTTCATAATAAATCCTATTTTACGCACCTTCTGCCTTATATTATAGCTACAAGGTTGCTTATTTAGTCGGCTATCAAAACAAATAGGTCAATAAAAAACACACCTACTTCATCAAAAAAAGTATCCTCTTTAGCATTCTTTTTTAATTGAGCACTTGTACATTTATTATAAACTTCTGAGCTTGTTTGAGAGCCATTTGGCTCATTTATTTCTGCTTCTTTTATGCATAAGCTTCGATCAGAATACGGGGCTGTACTACATGCACTTAACAATGCACATAGTAGCAGTGCTGTAGTGAAGGTTTTTATATTCATCCTTAAACAATCCTATTAATTAAAGTTTTATAAACCACATATATAAAACGACTATGTAAAACCTGTACCTAAATAACGCTAACACTTTATCACTCCACTAAAATATACAACCAGTAAATATTTGTAAGGTTCTGTAGAGCTAAAACCTGAAAATATTGCATAAGCGTGCTTGTAAAACTTACAGGCTACATACTCCCATGAGCAAACGAAAAAATATAAACCTATTAAATTCAAAAAGTTAAATCATGGCATTTAGCTTGCTTCAATATTTGTAAGCAATTAAAGAGCAAGTAAAGGATTAGTTATGAATATATTTGAAGCGCTACGTCACGATCATGATAAACAACGTAAATTGGTAGATGCACTTATTCAAACGCACGGCGATACAACTGAGCGCCACAAGCTAATGGACGAGCTTAAAACAGAATTAGAAGATCACGCTAAATTTGAAGAGCGTTATTTTTATAATCCACTTATGTTTGATGATTTAACGCACGAAAAGGCACGCCACAGCGTTGCAGAGCATCATGAAATTGATGAGTTAATTGAACAACTTGAAGATACCGAAATGAGCTCGTCTGCTTGGTTAATTGCGGCTAAAAAACTGCACCATTTAGTACATCACCATTTAAGTGAAGAAGAACATGAAGTATTTCAATTAGCGGGTAAAGCTTTGACCGAAGGGCAAAAAGAGAGCCTTGCTGAGCAGTACAACGATGCAATGCATTAAAACCGACTTCCATACACTCCCTTGTGTACTTATTGGTTATAAGCCTTATGGCTTATAACCATTTTTTTGCTTTAAATAAAGATTATTTAACAGTAAATTTTACGTCTTGGTCACGTAATAGATAAAGCGCAAAACATGCTGCCCACATTGGCCACGCAGTAAAAAATAATAAGTTGTTAAAGCCATCTATATACTGGTTGTAAGATGAAAGCGTTGATAGACCGTGCATTACAAAAATAATACCGTATGTAAGGCGTTTTTTAATACCCGCCATAAATGCTAAAACCAAAACAAGTTGTACAGCACCTATAACGTAAGCAATTATATCGGTAGAACCACTAATACCATAAAAATGCTCAAAAATACGTGCGCTATGTCCAGGGTTAACAAACTTATCGAATGTCCACATAACCATTACAATAAACACACCTACACGCAGAGATAAAAGTGACCACTGCAAACGATTTTGCACATCAGAACTGATTGAACCTGTCATAAAAATTCCCTAAAAAATATTAATAAACGTTAAGGTAAGCTAGACCGTATAAGTTAATTTTTATTTCAAAAAACAGTAATTATTTTTATTAACGGTACGTTTGAGCATTTATTTATAAATGTTAGGCCGTGTCGTACATGCTTTATAGAAGTATACTATGCTTAAAAAAATGATAAAAAGCAGCCATTTACAGAAACGATAAATTAAAGGTACTTAAGTACTACTTTTAAAATAATTGTTTGGGCTTATGTTCTAAAAAACAAAAAGAAGCACAATTTTATTGAAAGTTATTTTTATAGCCTTCGGTCTTTATCGCCAACAACATTTTAACCGTAGAGAGAAAACGTTTGAAACACGCATATTTAGCACTATCCCTAGCCACTATATTAAATACACCATTAATAGCATTTGCAGCTGAAGAACCAAAAGCAACAACTAAAAGCGCAATTGAACATATTGAAGTGGCTGGCCAAGTTCTTAAATCTCAAGGTTTATCTGTAAAAGATGCCACTGTAGATGGCCCTTTCGGTGATAATTTAGCGCTACAAGATATAGCCCGCTCGGTCACGCCTATTTCAAGCGAGTTAATAGAGCAACTAAACATTACTACCCTACAAGACGTACTTGCAGTAAGCCCAAACACTTACTCTGCAAGTGGCTTTGGTGCGCCAAGTTTACCTACTATTCGTGGCCAACTGGGTGAGCTTTTTCAAGATGGTACACGTCGCCAAGCAGGTAATAATGGGTTTGGTGTGCCGTTATCGTTCAACTCTATAGAACAAATAGATGTAGTAAAAGGTGCACCGCCGGTTTTATTTGGCTCAAGCCAACGTAACGGTGGTTTTGTAAATTTACACTCAAAGACTGCCTCTACAGATGAAAGTAAAGGTAAAGTTAAGCTCTCAGCGGGGCGATGGGATCAATACAGTGCGCAAGTAGATTACACAGCGCCAATTATTCAAAACAAAGTGGGCCTTAGAGTAAGTTACGAGCACCTTGATGAAGGCAGCTACTACGATTATTCAGGTACAAAAAGCGATAGTTTATTTGCAGCACTTAGAATTTTGCCAGACGACAAAAGCAGTTGGGATATTAACTTCGAGCTATACCAAGTTGAATTTACCGATAACGCCGGTATTAACCGCCCTACCCAAGCCTTAATTGATGATGGCCTTTACATTACCGGCCAAGGCGTGCAAGCAAATGGTAGTACCGTACCGGCGGCAGGTTCAATTGTATCGCCTACTGGGCAAGTAAAAATAGATCGCAGCACCGTACTTACCGACCCTGATAACCAAAACGAAGCAACCACTTATTTAATTCACAGCATTTATAAGCGCGAGCTAAGTGCTAATGCCTCACTTAAAAATATTACGTACTTTCAGCATTTACAGCGTGAAGAAATAGCCCAAAACAGCTTTGTAGAAATTATAGATGGCGCCGATACAGCGCAAAACCGTACTGAGCTTACTTACCGTTGGAATAGCGACCAGCAAACAATTTTTGCTTTTGACATACGCTATAACAAAGTACTTGGCTACAGCCAATTTACTACCGAGGCCGATTTACCTATTGATTTAACTGGCCCACTTTCAAACCGCCGCATTCCCTTAACCGATGCACAAAAAGCACGTTTAGTAGAGCTAAGCCCAGGTGTATTTGTATCGCCTGGTGGTCAATACGATTTAGATAACGATGGCAGCGGCGACTTTAACCTATCAGACACCACCGACTCACGCTCATGGCAAACAGGACTTGCCATTCAGCAAGACTCTGATTGGGGTGATAAGCTTCATACTAGCGTGGGTTACCGCGTTGACTTTTACGATGTAGAAGCAAACGATCCTATTGCACCACAAGGCCAAGTTGCTGCAAGCGACAGCATTAACGAAATACTGCATTCTGGCCAAGTTAGCTTTAACTACAAAATAAATGCCGACTATACCTCCTATGGTGCAGCAAGTTATAACGAAGCAACATCAAACAGTATGGCTGGCGGTACATCACTTGGCGGCGATAACACAATTAGCGCGCAAAATTTTGCTACCGAAAACACATTAGTAGAGTTTGGCTTAAAGTACGCTCCAACCGATAGCGACTGGTACGCTGATGGCGCGATATTTAGCCAGCGCCGTAGTTTACGTAATCGCGACGGCAGCAATACAGGTATTCGTACCACAGGTTTTGAAAGCCAAGTATTTTACGATGCTTACCCTTATTGGCTAAGTGCGGGCTACAGCTACATTGATGCTCGCTACGACAACTCTGCAAGCAGTCAAGATTCTGCTCAAGTAATCGATGCATTTGATAATTCGCGCCCAGATATTATTGCAGGTACGGGCGTTGGCGCGCCAAGTTTTACCGCGTTTGCACCTTCAAACCGCCAAGTTCAGGGCATTCCTGAGCAATCATTCAGTTTTAATGGAAATTATTCAATTAATTCGAAATGGCAAACGGGTTTTTCAGGTCTATATACAAAGAGTTACCCATTAGACTTTTTGGCAACAGTTAAAATTCGTGATCAATACACGTTAAACGTTAATACTAGCTATGCTTTTACGCCTAGTACTAAGTTGCGATTAGATGTAAACAACGTCACTAATCAAAAAAACTGGCGCCCAGTATTTGAAGGTGGTTATTTTGGCGCAACATTGGCATTTCCTGAATTGCCGATAAACGCAAAATTAACACTAACCCATAATTTTTAGAGCGGTTTGAGAGAGAACATGATTAAAAAACTATTTTTGGTATTGATTGCAGCAGCGGCTATAGGCTTGTTCTTTCACTTTAATTTACACCAGTTACTTACGCTTGAAGGCTTAAAAGGGTCGATGGATCAATTTAGCCAATATAAAGAGCAATCACCATTGTTGGTTTTTGGTGGCTTCTTTTTATTATACGTAGTGGTAACGGCTCTCTCATTACCGGGGGCGGCTATATTAACACTGGCCGCAGGTGCATTATTTGGCTTAGTTGAAGGCTTATTAGTTGCCTCGTTTGCCTCTACTGTAGGTGCTACGCTTGCCTTTTTAGTATCGCGTTACTTACTGCGCGATACAATTAAACAACGTTTTCCTGAGCGCTTAGACGCTATTGACGCGGGCGTTGAAAAAGAAGGTGGCTTTTACTTATTTACGCTTAGATTAGTGCCAGTATTTCCGTTCTTTTTAATTAACTTATTGATGGGTGTTACCTCAATTAAAGCATGGACCTTTTACTGGGTAAGCCAAATAGGCATGCTGGCGGGTACATTTGTATTTGTAAACGCAGGTACGCAACTTGCGCAAATTGAGAGCTTATCAGGCATTTTATCGTTAGATCTTATTTTATCATTCGCTTTATTGGGTGTGTTCCCATTCATTGCTAAAGGAATCCTAAACGTGTTTAAAAAACGTCGCGTATACAAAAATTACACTAAACCTAAAAAGTTCGACCGCAACATGATTGTTATTGGCGCAGGTGCTGGCGGCTTAGTTACAAGTTACATTGCAGCAGCAGTTAAAGCCAAAGTAACCCTAATTGAAGCCGGCGAAATGGGCGGCGATTGTTTAAACTACGGGTGTGTGCCAAGTAAAGCCGTTATTAAAAGCGCTAAAATTGCTGAGCAAATTCGCCACGGTGAACACTACGGCTTAGAAAACGCAACACCGCAGTTTTCGTTTAAAAAAGTAATGGCACGAGTACACCAAGTAATTGCCGACGTAGCACCACACGACAGCGTTGAGCGCTACACAAACCTAGGCGTAGATGTTGTAAAAGGCTACGGTAAATTATTAGACCCGTGGACTGTAGAAATTAAGCTTAACGATGGCGGCACACAAACATTAACAGCCCGTACTATTGTTATTGCCACTGGCGCACGCCCATTTGTACCGCCACTTCCTGGTATTGAAGAAACTGGCTATGTAACAAGCGATACATTATGGACTAAATTTGCTGAGCTTGAAGAAGCCCCTAAAAAGCTTGTTGTACTTGGCGGTGGTCCAATTGGTAGCGAACTTGCACAAAGCTTTGCACGCTTAGGCTCAAATGTTACGCAAATTGAGATGAGCGAACGCATCATGATCAAAGAGGACCTAGAGGTGTCTAAATTTGCACATGAAGCGCTAACCGAAAGCGGCGTAAACATTTTAACCTCGCATCAGGCACTACGCTGTGAAGAGCGCGATGGCAAAAAGTTCATTGTGGTAAAACATAATGATACCGAAATCGATGTTGAATACGATGAGCTACTATGTGCTGTGGGCCGAAGCGCTCGCCTTAAAGGTTACGGCCTTGAAGAACTCGGTATTGAAACTAATCGTACTGTAGTCACTAACGAATACCTTGAAACGCTTTACCCTAACATTTTTGCCGCTGGCGATATTGTAGGTCCGTATCAGTTTACGCACGTAGCCGCTCATCAGGGTTGGTACGCAGCAGTAAATGGCTTATTTGGTAATCTTAAAAAGTTTAAAGTAGATTACCGTGTTATTCCGTGGACTACGTTTATTGACCCAGAAGTAGCACGTGTTGGCTTAAACGA
This sequence comes from Pseudoalteromonas carrageenovora IAM 12662, assembly GCF_900239935.1. Classification (NCBI taxonomy): domain Bacteria; kingdom Pseudomonadati; phylum Pseudomonadota; class Gammaproteobacteria; order Alteromonadales; family Pseudoalteromonadaceae; genus Pseudoalteromonas; species Pseudoalteromonas carrageenovora. The sequence goes on along the minus strand of NZ_LT965929.1, from coordinate 410,304 downwards.
GCAAGACGCTATTGATAAAGGCATTGACTATGAAATCACTCGCTTTGAATTTGAAGAGCTAGACCGCGCCATTACCGACAGCGCCACCAAAGGCTTTATTAAAGTAATTACACCCAAAGGCAAAGACAAAATACTCGGTGTTACTGTGGTTTCTGAGCACGCTGGCGATTTAATAGCAGAGTTTGTACTGGCAATGAAACACGGTTTAGGCCTTAACAAAATACTAGGCACTATTCACAGCTACCCTACTTGGGCTGAAGGTAACAAGTACGCAGCAGGCGAGTGGAAACGCGCTCATGCACCTGAGAAAGTACTTAACATGCTTGAAAAATACCACACATGGCGCAGAGGCTAATATGTTTAAAACACCTTTAAAAGCGCTATTGTTAGGGTCTGCTTTGCTTGCAACATCGTTTGCAAGCAAAGCTCAAAATATGCACGACAGCTGGAATACATTATTAAACAACCATGTTGTAGCTATTAATCATGGCCACAGCACAGAGGTTGATTATTCAGCAATAAAAGCTAAGCAAAGCGAGCTTAAAACCTATTTAGATTCGCTATCGGCTGTTACGCAAAATGAGTTTGATACATGGGAAAAACCTAAGCAGCTGGCGTTTTTAATTAACGCATATAACGCCTTTACTGTTGAGCTTATATTAACAAAATACCCAGATCTTAAGTCAATTAAAGATTTAGGCAGTTTTTTTAGCTCACCATGGAGCAAAGAGTTTGTGCCATTACTTGGTAAAACTCGCAGCCTTGATGATATTGAGCATGGTTTAATACGTGGCAGTGGTAAATACAACGATCCACGTATTCACTTTGCTGTAAATTGCGCGAGTATTGGTTGCCCAGCACTACGTGAAGAAGCGTATACTGCTGATACATTAGAAGCACAATTACAAGAGCAAACAGTCCGCTTTTTATCAGACATGACTCGTAATATAGTGCAAGATAACACGCTAAGTGTGTCTTCAATATTTAAGTGGTACGGCGATGATTTTGAACAAGGCTTTAAAGGTGCAAATACGCTGCAACAGTTTTTTATGCAATACCCTAAAGCACTAAAACTGATACCCGCTCAGCAAAAAGCGCTTAAAAATAACGACATGAAAGTTAAGTTTTTAGATTACGACTGGGATTTAAATGCTCGCCAATAAATTTTGGCAAACATTATCGCGATACAGCTTTTGCTGTGTCGCGTTTTGCATTTGCCTTGTTATTAGCTTCAAAAGCCTAGCAAGTACACAATTACAAAGCCGGTGGCAGCAAGTTGAAAGCTTAGGCAAAGACCAAAGCGTATATTTTTATGCGTGGGGCGGCGATGCGCAAATAAATGCGTATATTCAATGGGCTGCGCAGCAAGTAAAAGCCAAATACAACATAAACTTAGTACATGTAAAGCTAAGCGATACCAGTGAAGCAGTAAGCCGCGTACTTGCCGAAAAATCAGCAAACAATAACGATAAAGGCAGCGTAGATTTAATTTGGATAAACGGTGCTAACTTTGCCACCATGAGCGAGCACTCATTATTACTTAAACAATGGGCTAATAAGTTGCCTAATTTTAGCTACACCGACCCTAGCAATAATCCCGCTGTTAATTTTGATTTTGGAATACCCACTAATGGAATGGAAGCACCTTGGGGTCAAGCTTCACTCACCTTTTACTACGACAGTTTAGCAATTGACGGCACTGCAAATAACACACTACCAATAACCCTAAACCAATTACTTAGCTGGAGCGCACAAAACCCAGGGCGCTTTAGTTACCCAAAGCCACCTGATTTTTTAGGAATGAGCTTTTTAAAATACGCGCTTGTTATGCTACATCAACAAAGTGATGAAACACTTAAAGCGCAGTTAAATCAGCCTGCTACTGCACAAAACACAGCCCAAGTATTAAACCCATTATGGGACTTTTTAAATAAACTGCACCCAACACTTTGGCGCGATGGCAGCCATTTTATGCAAAGTGGGGCACAAATGCGCCGCTTAGTAGGCGACACAGAGCTAAGCATAGCGTTTACGTTTTCAGCGCCCGAAGTCCCCGCCGCCGTTAAACGTTATGATTTACCAAAAAGCATTCGTAGTTATGCAATGCAAGATGGCAGTTTAAGTAACACCCACTTTGTAGCCATACCTTATAATGCAAGCCATCAGCAAAGTGCGAAATTAGTGGCTAATTTTTTATTAAGTCCAGAGGCGCAAGCTCAAAAACAAAAAGCGCCTATATGGGGCGATAAAAGTGTACTTATTCAGTCAACGCTAACACCACAGCAACAAGCCTTATTTAAAACAACTCAGCCGCATCCAAGCGCGCTGCCTTTGAATAGTATTAAACGCACGCTAAGTGAGCCACACCCAAGCTGGGTAAACGCTATTATGCAAGGTTGGCAAACACGTTTTGGAATAAGCCAATGAGTGTTGTTTCAAATAAGTTAGCAGCAAGCCCAACGCTTAAACCACATAAAAGCGCCGATATGTTTAGTAAATTAGTTAAATTAAGTCCACGCTTTTTACTGGCATTACTAATTTTGCCGGTAATAGGCGGCCTAATTAGCGTGCTACTGCCCGCTTTTGGCTATGCGCCAGTACTTGAGCATACAACACTTGGCCTACATGGCTTTACTATGCTTATGCAAACACCCGGCCTAACACACATGGTTATGCTAAGTGTTGGCACCGGATTAATAAGTACCTTACTTGCCTTTATCATTACATTAATGATTTTAGCGGCATTTTTTAATAGCCCGTGGCTTAACCGTATTCAGCGTTTACTGAGCCCAATACTCGTAATACCCCACGCAGCAGCGGCTATTGCGGTTGGTTTTTTAATTGCTCCTTCGGGCATGATCTCGCGTTTAGTATCGCCTTGGTTTAGTGGATGGGAACTTGCGCCTAACGGCATGTTTCCGCATGACTCGTTTGGTATTAGTATAATTTTAGGCTTAGCCCTTAAAGAGCTGCCTTTTTTACTGTTAATGGCGCTAGGTGTGCTTGCCCAACCTGAGCTTGGCAAAAAACTGCGCCAACAACATAAAGTAGCGCTTAATTTAGGCTACTGCCCTATGACTGCTTTTTTTAAAGTGATACTGCCAAGCCTTTACCCATTACTGCGCCTACCCATTTTAGCCGTATTGGCTTATGCCAGCGCAAGTGTAGAAATGCCACTTATTCTGGGGCCAAATACACCACCCACCTTGGCAGTCGCTATTATGCACTGGTTTAACGATGTAGATTTAAACCTGCGTATTAAAGCCTCTGCAGGGGCATTATTGCAGCTTGTACTTACTGGTGGTTTACTAGCTCTTTGGCTTGGAGGCGAAAAAACCATAAAAGCATTATTTAGTGATTTACTCACCAATGGCGAGCGAGAATATGGCGGTGTTTATTGGCAAAAAATAACAACCGTATTAACAGTATTTGTAATTGGCTTTATTTTGCTCTCGTTAATTGGCTTAATTATGTGGTCGGTTGCCGGATCTTGGCGTTTTCCGGCGGCACTGCCCGATCAGCTCACACTACTTCACTTTAAAAGTGCGCTAATGCAAATGCAAAGCCCGCTTTATAATACCCTTGCTATAGGGCTAGTTACTACGTTATTTGCCATTATTATTACCCTTTTGTGCCTAGAGTCAGAGCAGTTAAGTGCAAAACCCATGTCGCGCTTTACCAGCTTAATTATTTATTTACCGTTGCTTGTACCAAGTATTGCGTTTTTATTTGGCCTAGTGTGGCTGCAACAACTAGTAAATAACCAAGCCGCGTTTTTTAATGTGGTATTTACCCATTTATTGTTTGTACTGCCGTATGTGTTTTTATCGCTTGCGAGCAGTTATAGGCGATTAGACCCTCGCTTTGCTAATGTAGCAGCAAGCCTTGGCGCAACACCCTGCAAAGTGTTTTTACAAGTAAAATTACCCCAGTTATTTGCCCCTATTTTAATTGCGGCCGCACTTGGTTTGGCCATTAGTTTTGGCCAATATTTACCTACACTTTTAGCCGGTGGCGGGCGCATAGCAACAATTACAACCGAAGCGGTTACCCTTGCAAATGGCGCAAGTAGGCGTACCAGTGCTGTGTATGCCATTATGCAAATGGCATTACCACTAATTGGCTTTATACTGGCGTGGGTTTTACCTAAGTACTTTTTTAAAAGCGCACATCGCTAACCCATAAATTAAAAGGTTTTTAATGCAGTCATCTTTAGAGATTAAAAATTGTGAGCTTTATCGTCAACACGAGCTATTACTAAGCTTAAACGAGCAGGTAAAAGGCGGCGAAATACTTACTATTATGGGGCCATCAGGCAGTGGTAAATCAAGTTTATTAAACTGGCTTACCGGCACATTACCCAACGGCTTTAGCGCAAATGGCGAAGTGTGGCTTAACGGTAAAAATATTAATAATTTACCCGCACATTTACGCCACATAGGTGTGCTTTATCAAGATGCGTTATTATTTTCGCATTTATCGGTAAGCGGTAACATTGCCTTTGCTATGCCTAAAGGCAATAAAAAACAGCGCCTTGAAAAAATAGAGCACGCCCTTGAACAAGTAGGATTGAAAGGCATGGCTAATCGCCACCCCGACAACCTCTCTGGTGGGCAACAAGCACGCGTAGCTTTACTGCGTATGCTATTAAGCGAACCAAAAGCTATTTTGCTTGATGAGCCATTTAGCAAGCTCGATACCCAATTAAGAGTAGATACCCGCGAGCTGGTATTTAGCCAAATACGCGAGCATAAATTGCCCGCTATTATGGTAACCCACGATCATAGCGATGCAGAAGCCGCAAACGGCAAACTGATCACCTTAAATTTAGCCAAATAAATACACGCACAAAAAGCACAAGGCACTAAGCATGTTAGACAAATACATAACCCCGGTAATAAAGCCACTGTTAACACCTGTTGTAGCGTTAATGCACAAGCGTGGTATAACGCCCGACCAACTCACTGTGGTTGGTTTTTTAATAGGGCTATTAGCTGTGCCATTAATTGCGTTTGAAATGTGGTACGCAGCGTTAACAGCTATTGCTTTAAATCGTATTTTAGATGGGCTAGATGGCGCATTGGCACGCCATGCAAATTTAAGTTCAAGCGCTGGCGGTTTTTTAGATATTACCCTCGATTTTTTATTTTACGCGGCAATTCCGCTTGGCTTTATTTTGGTAAACCCCGAGCAAAACGCCATTGCAGGTAGCATATTACTGGCCACTTTTATAGGCACAGGCTCAAGCTTTTTAGCCTTTGCCATAGCCGCGGAAAAATTTAAGCTCGAAAAACCCCAGTTTAAATACAAAAGCTTTTACTATTTAAATGGTTTAACCGAAGGCACAGAAACCATAGCGCTGTTTATCGCCTTTTGTATATGGCCGCAGCACTTTGCAATAATGGCAAGTATTTTTGCCACTGCGTGCGCTATTACTATTTTTACACGTATACATGGTGGTTATAACACGCTTAAACGCCAAGAGGCCGATGAGGTTACACAAGCCAATGAGTAATGAAATTTGGTGGCGTTTAGGGTTCTTTTTTAGCATTTTAGTTATTATGATGCTGCTAGAATCGCGTATGCCCGCACGTAAATCGCCTATAAAAAGTAACACCCGATGGTTTGCTAATTTTGGACTGGTGTTTGCCTCATCACTAATTGCCCGCTTAAGTGTACCAATAGGCTTAACCGCCGTAGCGCTTTATAACCAAGAGCACGGTATTGGTTTATTTAATCAAATAGCCACACCAAGTATTGTTGCTATTATTTTAAGTATGCTACTGCTTGATATACTTATTTATTGGCAGCATAGGTTATTTCATAACGTGCCTATTTTGTGGCGTTTGCATCGCGTACACCACGCCGATGCGCATGTAGATACCAGCACAGGTTTGCGTTTTCATCCTATAGAAATTGTACTAAGCATACTTATAAAATTGATTGCCGTTACCACTTTAGGGGTACCCGCTATTGCAGTATTAATATTTGAAATAGCACTTAATGGTTTAGCGTTATTTAATCATGCAAATATACGCTTGCCACAAGCAATAGAAAAACCACTTCGATTAATTTTAATGACCCAAATACTGCATCGTATTCACCATAGTCAACGCGTGAGCGAAACCAATTCAAACTACGGATTTAGCGTTATTTGGTGGGACAAACTGTTTGGTAGCTACAAAAATGAAGCGCAAAAAGCCGATAACGACATAGATATAGGCTTAAAAGAATACCCAAGCCAAAAACAAAATGCCTCACTTTGGGGTTTGCTAATAATGCCCTTTAAAAATAAGTAGCTTTCACTTAAATAATATCAACTTGCTTACATTAAATTAGAGCAAGTTGATGTTTGCAATGCATTTAATCTTATAAATGTACCCAATTAAACACCACCTTATCACGTCATTTTATATCTTGGATTTAACTTAAAAAATCAATTCAAAGCACTTAAATGCAACAAGTAACACTTCGTAATTAATTAATTTATATATAAATTATGCTAAAAAGTTTAATTGGCAAACTGGTCATACCGTAAATTTAATGTAAATAAGTAAACAAATATGTTGACCATTTACACGCTCCACAATATCATTTGTAAGCGCTTACAAAACACATGTTAAAATGTAAGCGCTTACAACACAAAAGTATAGCACTAAAAACAATTAATCTGACAATAATCTGTTGAAACCGGGGTTCAGTTATGAACATTGAAACAACGCACATTACACGCTTATTTGCCGCTATCTCTTTAGCAACGTTAGCTGGCTGTGGTGGCGATTCTGCCACTAAATCGAATTTTGAAAATGTAGATGCCTCTGAGCCAGTTTCAGATTGGCAAATGGTGTGGAGCGACGAATTTGACGGCTCTGCCATTGATACTAATAAATGGAACTTTGAACTAAACTGCGACGGCGGTGGTAACAACGAAAAACAATGTTACACCGACAGCGAACAAAACGCTTTTATTGCCGACGGTGTGCTAAACATTGTTGCCCTACCAGCGACAGAAGGTGCTGAAAAGCCATACACTTCTGCGCGTTTAAATACCCGTTACAATGCTGACTTTACTTATGGCCGCTTTGAAGTACGTGCAAAGCTACCTTCGGGTCAAGGCAGTTGGCCGGCATTTTGGATGCTCCCAACAGATGAAGAATACGGTACATGGCCACGCTCTGGCGAAATTGATGTTTTAGAGTCTGTAAACCTTAAAACTGCTAATGAAGATGGCGGTATTGAGTCAAGCATTCATGGCACATTACATTACGGCCGCGCGTGGCCAGATAACAGCTACACAGGCCAAGAATACAAATTCCCTGAAGATAGCAACCCAGCAGATGACTTTCATACCTACGCTATTGAATGGCAAGAAGGTGAAATTCGCTGGTACGTTGATGGCTACCTATACGCAACGCAGCGTCAATCAGAAGTTCGTACTAATGCCAATGGCGATGCAGTAGGCCTTACTCACCGAGGTTGGTTTGCAGAGTATTTTGAACAAGGTTCTGGCGAGCTTGAAACCCATTGGGATAGCGCTCCTTACGATAAAGACTTCCACCTATTATTAAACTTAGCCGTAGGCGGCGACTGGCCAGAAAACGTAAATGAGTTAGGCGTAGATGCCAACGCATTTGCAAACGGCCAAACGTTTGCAGTTGACTACGTTCGTGTTTATCAATGTGCATCTAACCCAGATACTGGCAGAGGCTGTGAAACCATTCGCCCAGGTTACGATAGCCTAGACGATGCCCTACTTGAAGGCGATGCCCCTATTCCAAGTGCACCATCTACCGGTATTGCGACCCCATTAACTATTTTTGGCGATAGCTTTAACCCTAACTGGCCAGCATGGGATTGTTGTGGTGGCTCAACACCTGCAGTAGTGAACGATGAAGAGCAAGGTGACGTAGTTGAATTTACAATAGGCAGCGAGCCTACAGTAGTTGGTTTTATTAGCCGCGATGCGTTTATTACTGACGAAAACGGTGCTGCAACACCATTTGATGCATCCCCAATGTTAGAAGAAGGCTACGTACGCTTTAAAATGAAAGTAACAAGCGCTCCAAGCGTGCCTGATACTACATGGTTTGTAAAACTTGAAAGCACAGAAGCCTCATCAGATGCAGATATGCCGCTTTCAAATAGTGTCGAAGGCCAAGCACCTGTTGTAGGCCAATGGCAAACATACACATTTTTACTTTCTGACCTAGATGCCGCGGGCCTTGATATTAGTGCTATTGATGTACTAATGGTATTTCCTGAGTGGGGCACAGGCGAAGGTGCAACCTTTTTAATTGATGATGTTGAAATTACACAAGACAATATAGGCGCATCACCAGAGCTAACTATTTTTGAAGATGAGCAAAACCTAGCATGGCCAATGTGGGATTGTTGCGGCGGCTCAACACCTGTTGAGGCAATGGACGATGAAGAACACGGTTTAACTGCAGAGTTTAGTATTGGTGCAGAGCCTACAGTTATGGGTTTTAACAGCCGCACTGAAGTAGGTGGTGCCGGTGAGTCATTTGATGCAAGCAGCATTTTAGATGAAGGCGTTATTCAATTTGACTTAAAAGTAACGTCTACCCCTAGCGACCCTGCTACACCTTGGTTATTTAAAGTTGAATCAAATGGTGGCGACTCTGCAGTAGAGCTTGAGCTAACAGCAAGTGTAGAAGGCGCAGCACCAGTGACTGGCGAGTGGCAAACATATACCTTTAAGTTATCTGACTTAGCGGGTGCGGGCCTTGATGTAAGCACTATTGACGTACTTATGATATTTCCGGCATGGGGCGCAGGTGAAGGCGCGGTTTACCGTGTAGATAACGTTAAAATTTACAATCCTAATGCAGCACCAGTTGCCTCAGGTGAGCTTAACGTATTTACAGATACAGTCGCCGATCAGTGGAGCATATGGGATTGTTGCGCTGGCTCTACACCAACTACAGAAACCGACGATGATCAGCACGGCGCAGTGGCTCAATTTAGCATTGGTGCTACCCCAACTGTAATGGGCTTTTTAGCCGATGAAGACGTATCGTTTGATGCATCTGCCTTATTAGAAAGTGGCGTTGTACAGTTTGATATGAAAGTAGTCTCTGCGCCATCAAACGTGGATGCACAGTGGTTATTTAAAATTGAATCAATTGGCGCATCAAGTGCCGTTGAGCTGGCATTAACGCAAAGCGTTGAAGGCCAAGCACCAACAACCGGCGAGTGGCAAACATACACCTTCCCTATTCAGCAGTTATTTGATGCAGGCTTAGATATTAGCGCATTAAACGTAATCATGGTTTTTCCTAGCTGGGATATGGGCGACGGCGCACTTTACCGCATAGATAACGTAATAATTGCGAATCCATAAATACACACATTAATAGGCGCCTAGCGCCTATTACTACACAACAACATTTTATAAAGCAGAGCTATTATGAACACATTCAATTTTAAAAAGAGCCAACTTGCGGCTTCTGTGTCTCTTATCATTGCTGCGAGCACGTTAAATACGGCTATTGCCGCCGAAGCAGACACAGCAGCATCTCCTGATGTAGAAGTTATTGAAGTAAAAGGTATTCGTGGTTCACTTATTCGTTCTATGGATATGAAACGCGACTCATCTGGCGTGGTAGATGCCATTTCAGCTGAAGAAATGGGTAAATTTCCAGACACAAACTTAGCAGAATCACTACAGCGTATTACCGGTGTATCGGTAAGTCGTGCAAACGGTGAAGGTAGCCAAATTACGGTACGTGGTTTTGGCCCAGAGTTTAACTTAATTACGCTAAACGGCCGCCAAATGCCAGGTACTGGTTATACGCGCTCGTACAACCTTGAAAATATTGCTTCTGAGGGCGTAAGCGCACTAGAAGTATTTAAAACAGCACGCGCTGATGTGCCAAGCGGTGGCTTGGGTGCTACGGTAAACATTTCTACTGCACGCCCTTTTCAAAAGCCGGGTCAAAACTTTTCAGCAACTATTAAAGCAAATCACGACTCGTCTAACGAAGCCGGCGATGATGTAACTCCTGAGCTTTCGGCTGTTTATAGCAATACATTTGCGGATGACAGATTTGGTTTTGGTTTCTCATTTTCGCATCAAGAGCGCGACTTTCAAAAACAACGTGCCAATATTCAAGGTTGGCAAGCCAATGTAGACCTGCCTGACTTAGATAGCAGTAATGTAGTTGATAACCGTACTGATCCATCAGGTAATTACTACTTCCCTAAAGACATGAACTACTCTATTGAAGATGTAGAACGTGAACGTACTAACGGCCAAGTAACTTTTCAATATGAACCGGTTGATGGCTTTGTAGCCACACTTGATTACACAGCAAGTAAAGCTGTTACGGGCTCTGAAAGTATTGGCTGGGGTATTTGGAACGACTTTGGTAGCAATATTAATGGCTACGAGCTTGATGAAAATGGCACAGCCGTTTATGCCGATATTAGCGGTAACGATGCCTCGTTTACAGCCAACAAAGGCACCACAGAAGTAAAAGCACGCTCTATTGGTTTAAACCTAGAGTGGGAAATTAACGACACATGGCACGTAGAGCTTGATTACCATGACTCTAAAAATGAAACCGATAACGGCGCCGATGACGGGCTAGGCAGTACCGGCCAAGTTATTTTAGGCTCTGATCAGCTAGCTAATAAAATTTACGATTACCGTACAGGCGATATTCCAAGTGCTCAAGTTAACTGGTTAAATGGCACAAGCGAATTAACGCCAGGCGAAATTGACTCTAACTTTAGCCAATTCACGCACTCGCCGGGTGAATCTAATATTGAACAGTTACAACTACATACCACGTGGTACAACGAAAACTTTGATATTGGCCTAGTTAAAGTAAAATTTGGCGCATCACGTACTGAGCAAAACACCGGCGGTTACACTGCATGGAGTGGTTTAGTAGGTGGCCCTGGTTTTAACCCATCGTACACAGAAATATTTCCAGATAGCATGTTTACTCGCCACGATACCTCGGGTCTTTTAGACCAATTTGCTGGCGGCGGTAGCGACTTACAACCTAATTACTACTACACCTACGATTTTGACGAAGCCGTAGCACGCCAAATTGCATATTTAACAGCAGATGTAACAGGTGGCGATGCATACGCAGCTAATGCCTACATGGATGGCATTGACAGCGAAAGCTACGTAGAAGAAATCACTAATAGCTTTTACATTCAATCAAGCTGGGAGTTTGATGTAAGTGACTACTACGTAAAAGTAAATGCAGGTCTACGCTACGAGCAAACAGACGTAACAAGCACAGTACGCCAACGTGTTGAAGAGCAAGTTAACTGGATCAGCGCTTCAGAGTGGATCATGCAATACGCTGCAGGCGGTGAAGATAACTTCTTAGAGCAACAAGGCGATTACGACATATTATTACCGTCAATCGATGTAAGTGTTGATTTAACCGAAGACGTAGTGGCTCGTGTTTCATGGGGTAAAACTATGTCGCGTGCACCACTAGGTGATTTAGCCGGTGGCCGTAGCTTAACTGGTAGCCCAAAACCTGGCTCGCGTACGGGTAGCCAAGGTAATACAAATTTACTACCGTTTGAATCAACCAATCTTGACTTATCATTAGAGTATTACTACGCAGAAGGCAGCTATGCCTCTGTTGGTTACTTTAAAAAAGACGTAGATAACTTTATTCAAACCACCATTACGCAAACCACGATTGATGGCCTATACGACATTTTAAATGGCCCACGTTACTCACAAGCAGTGAGCGATATTGAATCGCGCGGCGAGCAAGCAACCACCGATGCTATTTTTGCGCAAATGATTAGCAATGGTTATGGCAATGCGAATGGCATCATTGAGCCAAATAGCGATGACCCACTTATGGTGTGGAACATAAGCCAACCACAAAACACCGACAGCAAATCGGTAGATGGTTTTGAAGTGGCTATTCAGCACTTAATTGGCGAAACTGGTTTTGGTGTAGGTGTTAACGCAACATTTGTAGATGGCGACGTTGAATTTGATAGCGAAAGCCTTGATCAACAAGCACCACTTACAGGCTTAAGTGACTCAGCTAACTTCCAAGGTTTTTACGAAAAAGACGGCCTATCGGTTAAGATTACTTACGCATGGCGCGACTCGTACTTAATTGGTGTAGGCCAAGCACAAGGCTCAGCCGATGCGCCACCGCAATATGCTAAAGCCTACGGCCAATGGGATATGAGCGTAAACTACGATGTAAACGAAAACGTAACCGTATTTTTTGATGGCATAAACTTAAACAATGCCACCGAAGAAGGCTACGGCCGTTACGAAGAGCAATTTTTATTTGCTAATCAGTACGGCCCTCGTTACTCAGTGGGTGCTCGTTACACGTTCTAACTAAATTTTCTTTAGTAAAAAATGCATAAAACCGCTCACTGAGCGGTTTTTTATTGTCTCAAGTTATAATTTTTAATAAATGGTACCAATCTGTTTATGTATAGGGGCTATTTAACGTAAGAAAATTACGCTAGATCTAGACAAAATTTTTTGTACCTAGGGTCTGTTGATCTTTGCGGATTAAAATTTGTTCAAACTAGGGGCTATTTAATCGCGGCGCGAGGTTTGTAACCTAGTGGGCTAAGTAAAAACCGAGCAACAAAGAGTAAATAGCCCCTAGAAAGAACCCTTTGGGCAGCGCCTGTTTGGCATTAATGCTACGTTATCGCCCATTTATGGGGAATAACCACACTACATAGGCTCTGCCTTGCCTAAATACCAAACAGACTGCTGCAAATTTAACCTTGAAAGATAAACAGACCCTAGTTGTTCTAAATAAAAATTTCAGCGACGTTATAGTGCAATTTAATTCACTAAATTGCTCAAAGATTCATGCCGGTTGGTATGATTACATATACATACCGCCCGATACCTCAAGCCGTTGACCTGTCATCCAACGGTTTTCGTCCGCTAATAAGTTAGCAATCATAGGCCCTATATCGTCTGTTACACCAACTCTGCCCATTGCCGTTTGTGATGTAATAAACGCATTTACTTCATCGTTATCACGAACGGCGCCATTACCAAAGTCGGTTTCAATTGCACCTGGGGCTACAACATTTACCGTAATATTTTTAGGTGCAAGTTCTTTAGCTAAATACCTTGTCATTACTTCTATTGCACCTTTGGTCATTGCATAAGTAATATGACCGGGTAATGAAAAACGCGTTAAACCACTTGATAAATTAATAATACGACCACCGTGTTTTATAAAGGGTAACAATGTTTGGGTAACAAAAAATACTCCCCTTAAGTTAATATTTATTAACGTATCAAAAGTTGATTCACTTGTGTCTACAAAACTGCTAGTAAGCCCCACCCCAGCATTATTAATTAAGTAATCAAACTCACTTTGTTGCCAATGAGTCCGCAGGACATTTTGTAGTTGCTGTGCAAAATCCTCAAAGCCGAGCATATCACTTACATCTAATTGCAATGCAACCGCTTTAGAGCCTAGATCCTGTACTTGCTTTACAACCTCTTTTGCTTCTTTTTCATGACGACGATAAGTAAAAATGCAATCGACATTTTGCTTTGCAAGGCAAAGCACCGTGCTTTTACCAAGCCCACGATTACCACCGGTGATCACTGCAATTCGTTTGTTCATTGTTATATCCTGTTGAAAATAAATGCGGGGAGTTAAATAACTGCCAAGCCAGTATATTTTTTCAAGCAACAAAGATAAACAGGCTGAAAAGAGTTACACTGTTCAAAATAAACGAACAATAAACGGTATTATGAAAGACCTAAATGCAATACGTATTTTTATTAAAGTAGCGCAACTCAGTAGTTTTTCTAAAGCAGCAACAAGCTTAAATCTTCCTAAGTCAAGTGTATCGCAAGCAGTAACCATGCTCGAAAGTACATTAAATACGCGTTTATTACACCGTACTACACGCACTGTAAATATGACTTCAGACGGTGAGCTATTTTATCAACGTGCACTGGGAATTATCAGCGACGCTGACGATTTAAAAAATTTATTTGTAAGTGAGGATAAAGGTTTAACAGGCCGAATACGTGTAGATATGCCACAAGCTGTTAGTCGAGATACCATAATTCCAAACTTAAGTTCGTTTTTAAAAATGCACCCAAATCTTGAAATAGAACTTGGCAGCTCCGATAGACGAGTAGATGTCATTAAAGAAGGATTTGATTGCGTAGTAAGAGTGGGCGAACTTACCGACTCATCATTAATTGCACGACGTTTGGGTAGCTTTAAAGTTTTAAATTGCGTAAGCCGTTATTATGTAAAAAATCATGGCTTACCTAAAACTCTAAACGATTTAAAAAATCATTACATTGTTCGCTACAGTCAAACACTTGGTATCCCTGATCCGGGTTTCGAATATTTAGATAGCAATAATCAATTGCAATCAATAACGATGAAAAGCCAGCTTACTGTTAACTCCTCAGAGGCATATTTAAGCGCAGTACTGAGTGGTTTCGGGCTTATTCAATCACCTATTCACGGTATAAGTAAATACCTTGAATCTGGCGAACTTATACAGGTTTTGCCTCAATACGCGATGCCCGACCTACCAATCAATATTTTGTACCCGAATAGGCGTCACTTACCCAAACGCGTAAGTGCATTTATGCTTTGGCTTGAAGAACAATTGAGCGTATTTACAAAGTAATAACCTAGTTGCTAGCTTGAGTTACTAAAACAAGTTACAGGTTTTTAATCTGCTCAAGTAACACATTAATTGTCCAATCAATGCCGTTATAAGCCACATCGGGCTTGTAAAAGTCCCCTGCCCCACGCGCTCTGTTTACATATACTTTATTTGGCACTACAACTTTGCCTAAGCCTGAAGGTAAATCGGCTAAACGTACCTCCATATACAATGAGTCTGCGCTACTTGGTGCACCAAACAACGTTGTATTTTCAAAAAGCTTAAACTTATCTAGCGCATCTAAACAAGCACTCGCGCATTGCGGCGGCACTATAACAAACACCTTGGTTTTAAAGTCACTCACTAAGGGCTCTTGTGGTAGGTTATTTAGCGTATTAGTCTCTTGCTCTACATAAAATGGATCACCACTTTTCAGCGATAAAGACATACCCGCTGCTACAGTTTTAACTATTTTCAGTACTTCAGGCTGATCTTTTACAACGTCTAATAAAGACTCTACGTAGTCAGTATTATCTTTTGACGCTCTCCACCACACTTGCTCGTTTTGAAAAGTATTATTTTCTTTTTGCTCTACTACATTTTTACCCCATAATTCTCTGGCTATTTGTAAGCCCCAATAAGATGAACCACCTTGGTTATGGCGCAAATCTAACACCACGGCTTTTGCATTAAGTAACTTGTTACGCTGCTGTTGTATTTTTTCAAACACTTTATTGTAGGCAGCAGTTTGCTTTTCGGTTGATGAAAAGCTAGGCATAGCAATCCACGCAGTATTTTTTTCAGGCCAGGTTAAATCAATGGGAAGTTCATCACCGTTGTGGGCATTTTCTAAATGCTTACTGACTGACTTAGGCCTTACAGACCAATTTAATACGTGTGTATAGGTATCGCCATTGGCTTTAACAAATTCGCATTCTTTTAAAGGAGTTAAAAATGGATTGCCCTCGTCAATGAGTAACCGCCAACCTTGCTGCCACCAATGGCCAGGTTGTGCAACTTCACCATGAAACTTAAACACTCTCTCACGTATTAAGATCTCGGTGCTTTGCCCATCACATTGGCTTACAACGTCGCCTTTGCTAATATTTTTGTTTTCACTGTAATACACTTTTAGCGCATCACCTCGCCACACAGTTCTAAAGCCCGGCCAGCGGCGCGCGGGTCTATCTACGCTTGAAAACGCACCGGCGTGGCCATCTTGTAAAATAGTGCTAAAACGAGAAATTGCCGCTGCATGAACCTGCGGCCCACTCGCTTGAGCCGACAATGTAAGGGCTTCTGCTTTTGCTTTTTTTAATAAGTCAGGGAACGTTGGATTATTAACATCAAACATACCGGGGTGATTATGTGCGGTAATGCTATATGCTGCCTCAATATCGCGCTCTGTTATACTGCGCCACTGCGCTTTTGTTGTAGGTTCTGCGTGCTCTTGTGCAGCATTTACAACTGCTGGTAGTAGTAAAATTGGGAGCAATACATAATTGGTTATTTTTGTTTTTATAGTCATGAAAATCCATTTAAGCTAAAAATAAATTACTGGTGCGTTATTGTTCATTAACAATACTAAAAAAGCGATTTAAGGTACATAAGTAAATACATCCTTGATAACTAAGTTAAAAACTTATAAACCGTTCTTAATAAAGTAACACTTATTTAATCTAACTAAATATTATATTCATGCTGATGTGTAATACTGGTATTAACGTTTACGGTTAGGCCTAACTTGCCTTACTCATTTATAAATCAATTTAATAGTAGTCTGGTGACAACATGATCAAAAATAAGCACAGTAACCTTTTTAAACTCGTTGCACTTGGGCTTGCAAGCGCATTTGCAAGTACCCAACTTAGCGCTGAGACACAGCACGACGAACAACATAAAGGGCCACCTAAACTTTCTGCAAAAGATGCCGCTTTAAGTAAAATAATACAAGGTCGCCTCGGTGATACCAGCACGCTAATGGGGACTATTGCTATTCCAGCATCGGTTGATACTTGTGGTGATCATCCGGGTGTTACACGTTTACTATGCTTAATTGACCTGCTCAAATCGGGTGTTAGTGATAAAAACTTAGCGCATATGCAATTAGATTATTCATTAGAACAAGCAAAAAACTGGAGTAACTTACCGGCTGGAGCTTTTCCAGCAAGGCCGGGTGTGTTTTTAGGCGAGCTTAAGGTAGAGCAGCGCGGCGTTGTTAAAGCTATTTTAATGGAGGCCGCAGGCCTTAAAGATAACGAAGGCTTTGATGAAATGCTACAAACACTAAATGCTGATGACTATATTGGTACAATTAGTGATGACTATAAAGCAGGTTACTCATCGTTTAATTCTAAACTTGCTTTTTTAGGCACCCCCGCAAAAACAGGTACTTGGGAGCTTTATTATGGCGGTCATCATTTTGCGTTTTCAAACACATATAGTGATGGAAAATTAATTGGGGCAACTCCGTCTTTTAGAGGTATAGAGCCATTTCATCCATTTGATATGAACGGTAAAACAAACGCCCCTTTACTCCAAGAAAGAGATACCTTTGCAGCGTTTCTTAAAAGCTTAACCCCTGCACAGCAAAAAGCCGCCACGCTTGAAGGCACATACAGAGATATAATTGCAGGCCCACAAGCTGACGACGCCATACCAACCGAACAAGAAGGCTTAAGTGTAAGTAAGCTTAACAACACACAAAAAGCATTACTAATGAAAGCAATAGCCACCTATGTAGAAGATATTAATGCCACAGATGCCAAACAGTACATGGATAAGTACACCTCAGAGATGGCCGATACCGTCATTGGTTTTTCAGGTACAACCGCACTAAATAGCGAAGATGATTACGTAAGAGTAGACGGCCCTTCTATTTGGATTGAATTTTCGTTGCAATCGAATAAATCAACTAACGAAGAGGGCAATCACCCACACTCTGTATGGCGAGATAAAACCGATGACTACGGCGGCCAAACACAATGATTAAAAACCCTATAATGCGAGTCTTAGCACTCGCCTTATGTGTTTTACTAAGCACTAAATTTGCCAATGCACATGCGCTGCCAGGCAGTGAGCTAACATTAACTGAGCAGCCAAATAATACTCTTGGTTTAAAGTTAAGCTTTGCCCTTGAAGACTTAATTATAGCCGCGCCGTCGCTCTCCTCACTTGATGGCGCACAAATAGATCAGCCTTTACACGCCAAAGTACTTAATAAACTAAACAATTATTTACACAGCCATATGGCATTGCTAAACGATGCTCAACCTTTGCCAATTACGCTTAACCATGCTGAGGTTAATTTAGTGCATAACTCTCACGTTGGGTTTTATCGCTCCGTGCTTATTGAACTTTCAGCACCACTTAATAACCAGAGTGAACTATTCCCCATGAGCTTGCATTACGATGTAATTATGCATGAAGTACGTAATCATAGAGCAATTGTTTACTGGCAAAAAAGCGATAGTTCTTTAGTAAAGCTAGCCAGTTTTAGTTACAAAAAACCACAAGGTGAACCCGTCTTTTATGTATTAGAGAAGCAGTAAACACAAAGCCTTTAGCTAGTTAGTTATTAAAATTTAACTGTTTTTGAGGCTAATATTAAAGCGCATTTTTGTTAACTTTGATTAGCCTAATATGCAGGTTTATTAAACTCAGTACTCTGTAAAATTTGTACTTCGTTTCAGAGTTCATATTTAAGATAGGTGTTTGTTATATTTCTTTATAGACGTAATAACGAAATAGCAAACCTTGAAATAATGCCGCGAAACCAAGTAATAATGAACCTTCATATAATAAAGACGGAAGAACAAATGCCATAGGTAAAGCTGCATAATATAAATAAGAGCGATTCGTGTATTTGCTTATAAAATAATGAAGTGGAAATCCAATTACTAACCACCCAACAATAGAGATAAGTAAATAAACACTCATATATAGTAAAAATGTAACAACCGAACCTAATAGGCCGTTTACTGATAATGGTACTAAACCTGCGAATATAGCCCAAACAGCAATACCTATTCCCACAAATAAGAGGCTTTTGAGTATTGCTTCATCCCAGCTACCAAGACTCAACTTTTATCCTTAACAAAATTTAGTATGGGTGTCTTTTTAATTCTCACTAAAAATTTTTCAATTAATCTGGGACATTTCGTAACTTCATGATCAGTTGATCATAGTTTTTACTTTTCGGCACAATACTTAATTCACCGTCGGCCTCGAAAACAACCGCCATAACTGTACTTAAATCACCAAAACCGGCTTTTCGAACACTCGCTTCCACTTCGGTGCTGGTGAGACGAGTGTCTTTCATAGCAGCCTCTAGATATTCACCGTCGAAAAAAACTAATTGTGGAGAGGTTTTGACTACTTTGTCGAACGTCGAAAAATGGGCGCTGATCCAAGTGAGTAAATATTGTAAAAAGAGGAGCAAGCTTACCGCGACTAAAACCTCAACTATAACCACGTCTTTCAATAAGATAGCAGAACCCAAGATGGAGCCTGCCGCTACGGTGATTATCCAGTCAAAGTTGTTCATTTTAGCAAATGAGCGTTTACCCAATATATGCGTCGCTAGGATTAAAAAGGGATAAATAATCAAGGTTGTGGTAACAATGCGCGCTATTTCACTCCACGATTCAAAAAACATATTTCCCTCTACTTAAGGTGCTGAATATACTAATAATCATATAAACTAAAAAGCCACCTGAATCACACAAACTAGGCAGTCACCTTAATAAAACAAACAACACTGTGCAACTAAATCTGCCATACAGATTCAGGATTTATCTTTTATTGCAGGGTCTCTTTACGAATAATTTTTAATTTATGTCAGGACACCAAATTATGATGACACCCACTTTATTTAACCTATTGAATCTAGGCATCAAAAAGTGCAAAGTTTAAGATGGGTGTCTGGTTAATTCTTCTTCTGACCATGCAAAAACGCGTTACTATCCCGTGATAGTTAATTGAGATCACATTAATCGGGCTTAAGCCGCAAAAATTTAACCTCATCGAATAGAACGAATTTATTTAAAAAACTCAAAATAATTTTTCACAAAGAAAGTAAATATTATGTTTACAAAATGAAAACAGCTTGATAGTTTAAAAAGTACCCAATTCGGGGTTTACATTTTAAATGGAGATTAAAATGATAAAACACCTTCTAAAACTTGCCTTTACTGCACTGTTTTTCTCCCATACAACCAGTGTTGCCGAGGTTAACGACGCTGAAGAAATGATCCGCTTTACAGATAAAGCCAATAAAATAGAGCAGTGGCGACATGGTACAACTAAGCGCTTTGACACCTTTGAGCAGTTTTTTTTAAATGCCGGAGGCCATGCTTACACAGGAGCTGGATACTTATTTGATATCAAAAACAACCACTGGCTCAGCTATGAAGAAGCCATTAGAGTTGCCCCTGATTTAAAAGACCTAATAGTTAACCAAGAGTATACTATTAATATCACCACCGAAGAATTACTCGCTTTTACAAATATACAAGTACCTACAAACACTCTCTATGTATATTTATATTTTGATAGACCTGTTGACGCAAAAAAAAAGACGTATATGTTTGCTGAACAATATTCTGTCGACCCTGCAGTTGAAAAACTATTAATAAAAAACTATGAGCGACGTAAACGCTTTGCACTGACCATGCAAAAACACGCAACAATACCGTGGTATTTAATTGAGATCCCATTAATCGGGTTTAAGCCGCAATAGAGTTTTGATATTTTAAATGGAGGCTAAAATGATAAAACACCTTCTAAAACTTGCCTTTGCTGGGTTACTTTTTGCCCATACAAGCAGCTTTGCAGAGATACAGATCACTGAAGAAATGAAAAGCTTTACAGATAAAGCCAATAAAGTAGAACAGTGGCAACTCGGCACGACCAAGCGCTTTGATACCTTTGAGCAGTTTTTTTTAAATGCAGGCGGCGATGCATACTACCAAACAGGCTACATTTTTGATATCGAGAGTGAGCATTGGCTCAGCTATGAAGAAGCAATTAAAGTCGCCCCTGATTTAAATGGTGTACTCAGCCAACAACAACTCAATATAAATATAACCACTGAAGAATTACTTGCTTATACAAATATACAAGTACCTGCAAACGCCCACTATGTGTATTTATACTTTGATACACCAACTGACCCAAAAGACGGCACTTATCTGTATTCAGAAGGTGGGGCTTTTACGAAACTATTAATCGAAGCCAATAAAAGACGAAAAAGTGCTGCACTTACTCTGCAAAAGCATGCAACTATCCCGTGGTATTTAATTGAGATCCCATTAATCGGGTTCAACCCGCAATAGTGTTTAATTTGTAGCGCCATGCGTGCTTAGTAGCTAAAAGGGCAATGAATGTTAACTATTCCAAAGCAAGATTCTAACTTAATAAAATCGCGAACTGTTTTGCTGCTTGCCTTGGGTGTATTGGTATTAGTGGCAACAATTTGGCTTGTGCTGACGGTATTATTTAGTGATAAAGCTTACGAAATCAAATATTCAGCGGTAGAAAAGGGTGCGGTACAACAGCAAGTTGCCGTGTTTGGCCGGTTAAAACCCCGCGTTTCAAGTAGTTTAGTGGCGCAAATAGATGGCCATATAAGCCAATTAAATGTACTTCCGGGTAGCCACCTAGACAGCAATACCGTTGTACTTACGTTATCTAACCCTCAGTTATTACGCCAATACGATATAGCAAAATTAAACTGGCAAAAAGCACAAGCAATGCATGTATCAGCATTAGCTAAATTACAGCGCGAAGCAACACAACTGGCTAACGATGTTGCTATGGCGCAAAGCGAACTAAAATTTGCAGAGCAAGAAATTGCCACTTTAGATGTATTACATAAGCAGCAGCTACTAAGTGAACTTGATTTTTTAAAAGCAAAAACGCGGCTTGAACAAATTCGCTTAAAATTAGATTTAACAAAACGCAGTGAAAAAGCTTTTTTAACGGCGCGTGAGTATGAGGAAAAAGCATTAGACCTAACCCTTGAATCTGAAAAACAACAGCTCGCCCTCACATACAGCGATGTACAAAATCTTGAAATAAAAACCTCACAAGGAGGTATTTTAACAGAGTTGCTTGATGAAATTGATGTTGGGCAAGCCGTGAGCAAAGGAACGGTACTGGCTAAACTATCAGATAAAAATAGCCTTTATGCCGAATTACTCGCCCCCGCAAGCGCAGCTGATACTATAAAAATAGGCATGCCTGTGAAGGTTGAAATTAAAGGTGCTTTATATAACGCAAAAGTTGTGCGGGTGTTTCCAAGTATTGAGGCGAATCAAATAAAACTAGAAGCTGCATTTATACAGCAAGTACCGACATCTGCAATCAGTAACTTATCTATTGCTGCCAACGTATTAGTAGCAGACAAAGAAAACGCATTACGTATCGCCAAACCTATTTATTTAAATCCTCGCCAACTAACACAAAATGTATATATATACGAAGAGGGAGAGATTTTTGCTAAAGAAGTAACAATAGGCTTACAGGGTGAGCAATATATTGAAATTTTAGCTGGGTTAAATGAAGGGGATTTAGTATTAAGCACACTTCCAAATGATTTAACTGAATTATAAAAGCGATGTAAAAATAGTTATAACAATAACAACCATTGCTAAGGAGCGCACAGTGGAGCAGTTAATTACGTTAGAGCAAGTATCAAAGTCATTTTCAGCCAATGCCAAACCTGTATTGGAAGACATTGATTTAACAATTAATGATGGTGAATCAATCGCCATTTTGGGCCCTTCTGGTAGTGGTAAGTCAACTCTATTATCTATTATTGGTTTACTCGATGAACCAACGGCTGGTGACTATTTACTGCGCAGTGAAAACATTACAGCGTTGACCCGTAAACAAAAGAGTTTGGTGCGCAATGCCCACATAGGCTGGATATTTCAAAACTTTAATTTAATAGCCAGTATGACAGTGCTTGAGAATGTAGTGCAGCCTATGCGCTTTAATAAAGCCATAAAATCTAGTGAGTACATTGACCGTGCAAAAGAAGCGCTTAATGATGTGGGGTTACTAGACAAACACGCCACCACGCCAGATAAGCTTTCGGGTGGCCAACAGCAACGTGTTGCTATTGCAAGGGCTCTAGTAAATAAACCTGCGCTGATACTAGCGGATGAACCGACGGGAAACCTTGATCAAGCTACGGGTGATGAAGTAATGGCGTTATTACAAGCGCTGTGTGATAAAGGCAGCACACTCATAGTCGTTACACACGATGAAAGCGTTGCACAACGCTGCAAGCGCCGGATCAGAATTTTAGATGGGCGGATAGATTATGATGGTAAGTAATCTAGGCTTTGAGCTGTTGACACAATGGCGACGTTGGCGTGGGCAGTATTTAAAACTGGCTATATTATTATTAGGC
The DNA here is from genome assembly GCF_900239935.1 of Pseudoalteromonas carrageenovora IAM 12662. Taxonomy (NCBI): domain Bacteria; kingdom Pseudomonadati; phylum Pseudomonadota; class Gammaproteobacteria; order Alteromonadales; family Pseudoalteromonadaceae; genus Pseudoalteromonas; species Pseudoalteromonas carrageenovora. The sequence goes on along the minus strand of NZ_LT965929.1, from coordinate 387,242 downwards.
TTTGCTTTAACCGCCGCCCTTTTAAGTATCGCGTTGCGCTTAGGCAGTATGCTTTTTTATGAAAACCCAAGCTGGACCAATACAAATAAGCCTTTGTATACATTAGGTAGATTAAGTGAAGATAACCGTTTAAGTGCAGTTAGTAAACAAGCGCTTGATCAGCTAAAAACACTACCAATGGTTGAAGATGTATCATGGCTCGTGTTTAAAGAATTCAACTTTTCGATTGATAACGCAAAGTTAAGCAACGTCAGAAGTGCTATTTTTTCACCCAATATGGCCGACAATTTAGCGATTGACGTGCTAAAAAATAACAAAGTGTCTGGTGCGTGGATCACTGAAAAGTTTTGGCGAGAAACACTCAAAAGTGATGCCAATATTAAAGGAAAAATACTTTCCTATAAACGCCTTGAGCGAGGTATACAAATTCTTGGTGTTTTAAATAAAAAATATAATCATGTGGGAGTTAATCATGTCGATGTATGGCTACCAGAAGATATTTTGCGCTATTCCACTCCTTTTACCAATGACTCAATGGTAGACCGATTTTTACAAGCTGCACCTTTATATTATGGCGTGTTCTCTGCAAAAATGTCTTTTGATCCTGAACAAACAAAAAAACAATTGGAAAGTATAGATTTAAGTGTTAAAGGTATGTCTTTTGGTAAATCGCCATTGCCGCTAGTTATTTTTTCGGGCATAAATTTTGACCCTAAGTCGTATCAGCATATGGTACTACTATGGCAATTATTATTAGGTTTAATTGTTACGCTATTTTTTATTTTAACATTTAGTTTATTTTCAATTTCCAGCAGTAAAGCAATTGTGTTTGCCGATGAGTATAAAACCTTACAGTTGTTAGGCGCACAATCGTACGACTTTATTCGACCTGCGCTCCTTTTTTCATGTCTGAAAATCGTGGTAATAAGTTTGCTTAGCGTACTAAGTCTATACTTGCTTAGTCAGTTAATAACTAGCAGTACCAGCTACCAATTATTATTTACTGATAAAGGCCTGTCTGTAGATAGTGTAAGTTTTATCAGTGCAATCGCAATGATAACTGTGAGCGTAATTTTATGTTCACTCATACCCCTTGTAAATTTGCTCAAAGGATCATTGTTTATTCGAATGGCAAATACGCGAGTGTCATTATTTCAACAAGCTTTGGCTGGAGGAATTTTAGTCATTCAATTAAGCGTTGCACTAACAGCCACCTATGCGCTGAGTAATGTTGCTCTCTCTCAGTGGCAAAAATATAAACACAGTAATATTAACTTATCTGTTGCTCAGGTAAGTGTAGACTCTGGACACTTTGCGATTTCTTGGCGCCAAGCCTTAAATAAGATACAACAAGTAGACCCGCAAGCCGTCATTTTGTCGCCCCCTTTTGAAAAATTACAACAGTATACGCTTGCTGGGCAAGGTGCAAAGGAAGCTATGGATATCAAAACAAGCTATGTGAGTAGCCACTTTTTTGATTTACTTGATGTGGATATTCAAGGAAAACAATTAGCTAATTGGCAAAATGGTGTGATCATCAACCACGCTCTTGCTAAGCATTTAAGTAGTACGCAAAAGCTGAGTTCACTCATTGGCACGACGATTAGTTACGGTTTAGAAAACCAGCAACTCACAATTATTGGGATCACTGAGAATATCCCTCATTGGGGGCGCAGGCAAAGCATTATGCCCACTTTATACTTACCCTTGAATACATATGATGAGGAAGTGTTAAAAAATTTTTCAATTCTATCAAACAACATTAACGCACTTAGTAACAACAGTGACTTTAATCGTTGGTTAAGCGAACAAGCCTCAAATATTAATATCCATAAAGCAGCGGCATTAGCAGATATTTTGGCAAAATTTGATCAACAATCAACTGATTTACTTTGGTTTGGATTTGTAATTACACTGATCATTCTTGCAGGGATCTTTAGTGGCTTATGGTATCAAGTACTTGCACAACTTAGGCTAGATAAACAGTCTATTTGCGTATTGTTGGCTATAGGGGCTACAGACGGTTTTATCGTTTTTAATCGCTGTAGACAAATACTCTTTGCTTTTATATTGGCGCTCATTGCGTGTTTTATTTTTTATAAATTGATTGGGTCGACTTTACTTGGCTTTGACTTACTTGCATTATTCATCGCACTTTTAACCACGCTAATATTGTGTGTAACTGCAACATTGTCGCCTTTAGTTAAATTACTTAAAACCCCTATTCAGCAAGCTTTAAGAGACTTGTAAGTGATATTAGGCTGTGTGTGGATATACATAGCCTAATTTAGCAATCACTTATTTAGCCTATATAAGGCCCTAATAAAAGAAGCGTAAACACAAATTATAGATGAAGTTAGCGCCTCAATTAAAAATCGTCAATCAGCCAAGTGTCACAAAAATTAATAATGTTATTTAAATCATATAGCACTGTATTAGCATAGCTTTAAAGCAGTTAGGCTTTTTAGTTTAAGTGTAATCACCAACAATTAAGACTATTTTGCAAATTTGCCCTTTGCTAACGCCCTGAATATGTTAGTTTATTAACATGAGTATTGAGTAAAGAATTCGTATGAGTAAGCAAACCCGCTGGACCCTAAAAAGTATTGCTAAAGAGTTAGGTGTATCTAACGCAACAGTCTCTAATGCGTTTAATCGCCCTGATCAGCTATCGGCTAAACGCCGAGACGATATTCTTGCAGCGTGTAAAACCTTGGGCTATTACGGGCCCAACAAAGCCGCGCAATCGCTTCGCAGTGGTACGTTTAATATTGTGGCGTTAGTGCTGCCCGATAGCGTCGAATATATGGTGTCGGACCCTGTGGCCAGTAGCTTTATGCGGGGTGTAACCTCGGTGCTTGAAAAAAACGGCATTAATGTTTTATTGTTTTCTGGTAATAGCGATAACCTTAACAGTGTGGTCGACTTCGTTGATGGCTTTATTAGTTATGGCCGCCCTCGAAATAACGCATTAGTAGAGCAGTTAAAAACGGTCTCTAAACATGTGGTAACTATTGATTTTGATATAGCCCGCAATGCCTCAGTAAATATAAATAACGAGCAAGCAAGTTACGAAATAGCCAAGCATGTTTTAAAAAATCAAAGCGATAAAGTCGCTATTTTAGGCTTACGATTACTTGATGAAAACGTATTGTGCCGCGTATATGAGCACCACGAATTTGAAACGGGGCAATCTATTTCGCACCAACGCTTACGGGGTTATCAACGTGCTTTAAGTGAGGCAAATATAACGGTAGCTGATGACCGCATTTGGAATATACCTGAGAGCAGCGAGCGTTTTGCTAATATTGCCGCTAAAGAGGTGTTAAGTGCCTCCCCCCGCCCTAACGTTATAATTTGTATGAGTGATTTAATTGCCCTTGCCACCATGCGAGAAGCTATAAAACAAGGCATAAAAATAGGTGAAGAACTGCGTATTGTCGGCTTTGATGGAATAGACGAAGCCGCTCGTTTTGTACCGCGCCTAACCACTATTCATCAAAACAGCCAAGAAAAAGGCGTAATGGCCGCCGAGCTCTTTATATCAAAAGAAGAAAAAATATGTGATGTAAGTTACGAGCTAGATATTGGCGCAAGCGGTTAATAGGTTATGTTAAAAAGAGTTGGGTAAACAAAAGCCAAGCTCAAGAGCTTGGCTTTTATGTTTTAATGACGTGTTAGGCTAATAATACATTTAAACTTATCGTTGTTTCTTCATCACCATTTACTTGAGTAATAAGCGCGTCTCGCGTTTTAAAATTAACACTTAATGCAATAGACTTATCTTCTAGTTGCCACGTTAAACAACATATTCCCTGTGTACCGTGAGCACTAAACTCTCCTGCAAAAGCGGGGTGTTCATTACGTAATTTAATGAGCTCTATTAAACCTTTTACTACAGGTTTATCTAGCGCATGCTCAATTGTTTCAGTATTTAAATACGGGCGGTTAATATCACGGCCCACATTGGTACGCGCAAGTAAATCCATATCGTTTTCGCAGGCAAATAAACCGCCGTAGTACACTTGCGGCACACCGGGGGCAAAAAACTGTATGGCACGCGAAATCAAATAATCTAAATCGTTAGCGCCTAATGCATTGTAATACGTGCAATTTACTTGGTATAAATCAACGTTACTGGCAGCAGCACCCGTAGCTTGGCGGCTTTGGTTATTGCTGTTGGCATGCATGGTTTCTACAAGGGTATCTATTTGCTGAGCATTTAATAGCCCTGGCTTGTCGCCCATTGGGCCTGCATCAATAATGCCTATGCCGTCGTGCGTATCAAGTACAGTTAAACAGTTGCGTGGTGAAATTTGTAACCATTTAAGTAATGCATCTACATCGTTATTAAATAAGCTATGTAAAATAAGCGGCGGTAATGCAAAGTCGTAAACCATGTTTACACGCTTTGCTACTTCTACTTGTGTTTGGTAGTGGCTATGAATTTCAGCAATGGTTTCCATGCCAAGCTCGTTTGCTTGCTTTGACAAGTTATCTAGGTAGCCAAAGGTTTCGTCTAGCATAAAACAGTTTGTACCGGCTTGTTTAATTGCGTAACCCGCTGCATCTAGACGAATAATATTTACGTTATTTTCAGAAAACTTAGTTAATACGTTATTTAAATACGCAATACCCGCTTCAACTTTTACGTTTATGTCAATTTGGTTATCGGTAAACGTGGTCCAAAAGTCATACGTTTGACCATCGCCACACTGCATTGGCGTAAAACAGCTACCGGGGCGCGGGCGATAAATTGCTTGTTGCTCTTGCTCGCTCATACCATTTGGAAAAACGTCTTCTTTTGTTAAAAACAAATCCCAAAATTCTGATTGCTTGCCTTTAGCTAGCACATCTTGAAACTGATAAGACTGCGCCGATACATGGTTAACGATTAAATCAGCCATTAGGTCATGGTTTTCACCCAGTGCTTGAATATCAGCCCATGTACCAATGCGAGAATCTACTTCGCTGTGATCAATCGGGTCAAAGCCCGCATCGCTTCCATCAATAGGATTATAAAAAGGTAAAAGGTGCACACCACCAAATACGCCCTTCAAAGGACCTTTTAACAATGTTGTAAGTGCGTTTATATCTTGACCTGTGATTCGATCAGCATATGTGATCAATTGAACTTTATTCTTCATCATGTGTGATTACCAAGTTGAAACTTAATCGATTAAGATATATCTTTAACTAGCACGTACAATTTTACAAGTAATTTTTAAATATTTTACATACAAAAGTTGTGGCAACGGTAATACTAACTAGAGTAAGTGATTGAGTTATTACTATAACTTGAGCCACAACGAGGAAAAATCACATGACGAATTTACACACACACTCGCAAAGCGACCCAATGCAGCGCATACGAATACTCACTTACATGATGTTTTTTATGTTTGCGATGACCTCAGATGCAGTAGGTATGATCATCCCTGAACTAATCACAGAGTTTGGTTTAAGTATGACCCAAGCCAGTGCTTTTCATTATGCACCTATGGCACTCATTGCCTTTAGTGGTTTGTTTTTAGGCTTTTTAGCCGACAGCCTAGGCCGTAAACAAACCATAATGCTGGGCTTACTTATTTTTTCGCTCAGCTGCTTTTTGTTTGCCTTTAGTAATAGCTTTTCGGTGTTTTTAATTTTGCTGTGCTGTATAGGGCTTGCCATTGGTTTATTTAAAACCGGCGCACTAGCGCTACTTGGCGATATATCTGCAAGTAACGCAGAGCACACTAAAACCATGAACAAAGTAGAAGGCTTTTTTGGTATTGGTGCCATAGTTGGCCCTGCGCTGGTAGGCGTACTGCTTACTCAAAACGTGAGCTGGACTTATCTGTACATTATTGCCGGCGTTATGTGTTTAATTTTAGCGTTAATGGCATGGCGCGCCGACTACCCAAGTGTTGTTAAAAGTACTGAAAAGCCCGCTTCGCTTGCCACCACCATGAAAATGATCAAAAACCCGTATGCACTTGGTTTTTCGTTGGCTATTGCCTTATATGTAGCTACCGAGGTTGCTATTTACGTGTGGATGCCAACACTTTTAAAAGATTACACAGGCTCGTGGCCTTTACTTGCAACCTACGCACTTACTATATTTTTTGTATTACGTGCTGCTGGGCGCTTTATTGCTGTATGGCTTTTAAATCACTTTAGCTGGCAAGGGGTTATGGCTTATTTAAGTTTAGGCATCGCACTGTGTTATTTGGGTACTTTGGTAGGCGGTGTTGATTGGGCGGTAGGCTTACTTCCGCTTTCGGGTTTATTTATGTCGATGGTTTACCCTACTTTAAACTCTAAAGGTATATCGTGCTTTCCTGTTGCACAACATGGTGCAGTAGCGGGTGTTATTTTATTTTTTACCGCGCTTTCGGCCGCACTTGCGCCTTTATTTATGGGCATGATAAGTGATTACTTTGGCCACGTACGCTACGGTTTTTACTTAGCTACCGGCTTTGCTGTGATCTTATTTTTAGCCATGCTTTATAACTTTTACCGCGACCCTGCGGCAAAAGCATTAACTAAAAATGCATAAATGGCTGCTCAAGTCAGAATAAAAAATACCTTTAAAATCAATATAAAAACAAAAAAAGTGCAAATTACACACAAAAATAATTTGCATATTGTAAAAACTTTGTTATTTTTACTTAATCGATTAAGTAAAAATAACAAACTCACACAACACAATGAGGCGTTAACATGACAACACACCACACACCTTTATATTTAATCAGTGCCTTAGCACTTGCAGTAAGCCAAGGCGTTCATGCACAAGACGAGCAAGAAACCAAAGTGCAAGCTAAGCAAGGGCTTGAAACAATTGTTGTTACCGGTGTACCTCGCCGCACAACTATTATGGCATCGAGCTCATCAGTAAGCAGTTTATCGCTTGAGCAAGTTGAGGTATCAACGCCACGCTCAACGGCTGAAGCATTTAGAATTATCCCGGGTGTTCGCGCTGAATCAACAGGCGGTGAAGGTAATGCAAATATTGCAGTGCGTGGCTTACCTGTAGCATCGGGTGGCGCCAAGTTTTTACAACTGCAAGAAGATGGTCTGCCTGTAATGCAGTTTGGTGATGTTGCCTTTGGTAACGCAGATATATTTATGCGCCTTGATAACACAGTGCAAACAATCGAATCAATTCGTGGTGGCTCAGCCTCTACATCAGCCAGTAATGCACCTGGCGGCATAATTAACTTTATTTCTAAAAATGGCGAAAACGAATCGGGTAGCGTATCTACTACTGTTGGCCTAGATTACGACAGTGTACGCACCGACTTTGAATACGGCACCTATTTAACCGACAGCGTGCGTTTTCATGTAGGTGGCTTTGTACGCCAAGGCGAAGGCCCGCGCGAAACAGGTTACACATCAAATAAAGGTGGCCAAATTAAAGCTAACCTTACTAAAGATTTTGAAAACGGCTATGTACGCCTTTACTACAAACACCTAGACGACAAAAGCGTAGGTTATTTACCTATGCCAATGTACTCAAATGGTGACTCTATTGCCGGCTTTGATGCACAATCAGATACACCGCATTCTGCGTTATTTACTAAAACTGTTCGTTTAAACGGTGAAAACCAAATTAGCAGTGGTGATTTACGCGACGGCATGAACCCTAAAGTGGATGCGGTAGGTTTTGAAGCTGTATTTGATTTAGATAACGATTGGCGTATCGAAAACCGTTTTCGTAAATCGTCAATTAGCGGCAACTTTAACTCGCTTATTCCTGCTGAGGTTGGCAGCGCATCGTCTATTGCACAAAGTATTGGCGGTGTAGGCGCAACACTGAGTAACGCAAACACAGGCGAAGCATTTAATGATGAACTTGCCATGCGTATTCACACTTTTGATGTAACACTTAATGACTTTGGCTCTATTGTTAACGATTTTAAACTGACTAAATCGTTTAGTGATGACACTAGCCTAACCTTTGGTTACTTTGCCTCTACACAAAACATTGCTATGTCGTGGTTATGGAACTCGTACTTAATGGAGCTTAAAGGCGACAATGCGGCGCTTTTAAATGTAACCGCAGCCGATGGCACTGAGTATTCAGAAAACGGTTTATACGCATACGGCACGCCTTATTGGGGTAACTGTTGTCAGCGCGATTACGATACCGAGTACGATACTCGCGCACCGTATGTTGCGTTTTCAACAAAACTTGGTGATGTAAGCATCGATGCAAGTGCCCGCTACGACAGCGGTGAAGCACGCGGTAACTACGCAGGTGCCGTAACCTCAACAGTAGATATGAACCGTGACGGTACTATTTCTATTCCTGAGCAAAACGTAGCAGGTATTGATATAGCTAATGCAAGCCCAGTTAATTACGATTGGAGCTACTCGTCTTACTCTGTAGGTGCTAACTACCAAATTGACCCAAGCCTAGCTACGTTTGCACGTATTAGTAAGGGCGGGCGCGCAAATGCAGACCGTTTATTATTTGGTAAAATACGCAGTGACGGAAGCGTAGCCGATGAAGATGCAGTAGATGAAGTAAACCAATTTGAGATTGGTGTGAAAAAACGCTTTGATTCGTTCTCGGTATTTGCAACAGCCTTTTACGCAGAAACAGAAGAGCAAAACTTTGAAGCAACATCGCAAACCTTTTTCGACCGTGAATACGAAGCAAAAGGGATTGAGGTTGAATCAACTTACTTTATGGATGCGTGGGACTTTAGAGGTAACTTTACTTGGACCGATGCTGAAATTGCAAAAGATGCGCTAACCCCTGAAGTTGTAGGTAACACACCACGTCGCCAAGCGGATTTAATTTACTCACTAATGGCGCGTTACAGCTACGATAACGGCGCGGCAGGTGTAAGCTTTATTGGTACAACCGATGCTTATGCACAAGATAATAACGACCTTAAGTTTGACGGCTACACGCAAGTAAATGCGTTTGTAAGCTACGACTTATCAGAAAACTTAAACCTTGCGCTTAATGTAAACAACCTATTCGATACAGTAGGTATTACAGAAGCCGAAGAAGGCTCAGTACCTGAGAACGACATTATTCGTGCCCGTACTATTAACGGCCGCACTACGTCGGTTACTTTAAAATACGCTTTTAACTAAATGTGTATTGCGCTGCAGTGAGTCATCGCTGTAGCGCCTTTTAAAGTATGAATAAATAACACCCTTCATGTTTTTAGCCTAGCCTTGCTAGGCTTTTTAGGATATTCCAAATGACCAAACTCCTGTGCTTAGGCGAGCTTTTAATTGATATGCTGCCTCAAGATGCTCATAACTCAGCGTACTTACCCATCCCTGGTGGTGCACCTGCTAATGTTGCTGTTGGCTATGCAAAACTTGGCGGTGATGCTGCATTTTGTGGTGGTAAAGGTGACGATCATTTTGCCAATCAATTAAGTAATGCATTGGCTCAATACAATGTAAATACAGACTATTTATTTACCATTGCTGGCTCACAAACCGCCATGGTAATAGTAAGCCTTGATGAAACAGGCGAGCGCAGTTTTGGCTTTTATCGCCATAACACAGCCGATGTACTTTTAACCCAAGCGCATTTAGCGCAAATAAATTGGCAAAGCATAAGCACCCTGCACTTTTGCTCAAACACCCTAACCGATCCAGCCATAGCTAGCACAACGGTTAAAGCGCTAGAGCTTGCTAAAACACATAATAAGCTCGTTAGTTTTGACGTAAATTTACGCTACAGCTTGTGGGAAAACATCCATGATATAGCCAGCAATGTCCAAGCCTGCTTCGCTTATTGCGACATAGTTAAGCTTTCGCGTGATGAACTTAATTTTTTAGCAAAGCATAGCGAAACAACGGGCGAAGATTACATTCAAATGCTATTAAATACCGGAGTAAAACTGGTGTTTTTAACCGACGGGCCTGAGCCTGCTACGGTTTACCACAGCGCATTTATACTTAACGAATCGGCACCAAAAATAAACGCAGTAGATACAACAAGCGCGGGCGATGCTTTTATAGCGGGAGTTTTATACTATTTAAATAACTTAGGGAGTGATTTAGTGCTGGCAGATAAACTAAATGATGAAACCAGCATAAAAAACGCCCTGCACTTTGCGCTTCAATGTGGCTCAAAAGCGTGTTTAGCTAAAGGGGCATTTCCGGCATTACCTGTGCTGGCTGATGTACTTTAATAGACCTAATGTTTTTTAGGTTCAAATATATGCAGTAACGCGTTGTTACTGCATAGCATCAAACACCATTTTACTATCCACTATTTGTTCAAAGTTCGTTATTTTTTGATTTTTAAGCTGCCAAATATGCACGACCCTAGCTTGCATTTTTTTACCCGTTTTAATATAAGTACCAGAGTACGTGCCATACACTACAACAGTATCATCTTGGGATAAGTAGTTTTGTGGCGTAAACGTGTAGTTATACCACTCGCTTGCAAGCTTTTGAAAAACATGTTCAGTAATATCATTCATACCATGGTAAGTACCAGCATAGGCAAAACCGTCAGCCTCTTTCCAAGTAATAGTATCACTTGCATGAGCAACTAAATTTTGCCCATTCTCTTGTGATGTTTTGCCTTCATACGTACTTTTAATTATGTCTATGTTGCTCATTTTCACACACCCTTGCACTATAAAAAGGAAGCTCAATAAAGCTGTAATATAAACAGCTTTATTATTTAGAAATTTCATCACACTATACTAGCCCAACTGATTGCTGTAAGTAGGTAACCCACTGCTCAGTTTTTCCATAATAATGGGCTATATCAGCTTTTTGCCACTTACCTGTGTCAAATTCAAATGCTGCACTAGGAAAACCTTGCCCATGAATATCGTGTAATAAGCCGCGGCTTTGTGCTATATGTTGATCTGTTGCATCGCCTTCTAAGGCATTAAAGTGGGTTTCAAATAAGGCCTTGTTTAAACCCAGCTCCAATGCAATATCAGTCAGTACATGCAACTGCATAATGTTTTTACCCTGAGCATAATAAGCATGTTGAATACTATTAAGCATTTCCCCACCTGATATACCAAGCTTTTGCGCTGCCAATATAGCGGTAATAGCCGGAGCCGAGTTGAGTATAATATCGTTGGTTTTTAAAAGCCCATCAGTATAGTTACTACCAAATACCTGACCGGTTTTCTTCGCTATGACACTGTCGTTTTTAAGTGCAAATTCACGCCATGCAGGAGTCACAGGTTTGATATTATCACCTGTTAGCATGCCTCCACTGTGTACTTTTACAATTAAACCATCAATATTTTCAGCAGCGGTGATCAAGGGCACGCTGCCGTAAGTCCAACCACATAAAGGGTCAACAATTATATGTAACGTTACGTTTTTCATTAATATTTCCTATCTAAATAATTGTTTAACGCAAGGGCACTTAGTGCCATTGCATCTCACCCATAACCACTTTTGAGCCCAACTCTAAAATGCTTCTTGCACCTAAATCAGGGTAAGCTTGAGTCATGATCTCTACAAATTCAGCTGAGTTTTTTGCATTTTTTGCAGCGCTATCCGCTTTATTTAAGTACCCTTTCATGAATGACACACCAGAAAGGTCTTGTTTACTGCCCTGTAAAAAGTGACCTGGAATAACAGTCTGAGGTTTTAAATTCTCAATGTTATCTAATGTTGACTGCCAAGTTTGACGCTCTGCAGCAGTGCTCGAATCGGCCAACCACACATGCATTTGATCAAATACTACAACCCCACCCAGCACTGTTTTTATAGAAGGGATCCAAAGGTAAGTATGATTTGGATCATGCTGTAAATTTTTAATAATAATTTCTTTCCCATCTACAGTTAGGCTATTTGATAGTATTACTTCTGGCAAAATAAGTTCTTTAGGTGCATTGCTCTTTAAAATAGGCCCCCAATAATTTAACTTTCCTTGCATTGAGCGTTTAATATTCTCTACTGTTGATTTAGTCGCTAATAACTTTGCTTTTGGAAAAGCAGCTTTAATTACATCTAAACCAAAGTAAAAATCAGGGTCGCTGTGACTAATATAAACAGCTGTTAATGTTTTACCGCTCGCTTTTATTTTTTCAACCAATGCTTGTGCATCATTACGCTGAAATTGGGCATCCACTAATAACACTTCGTTATTACCACTTATAATGCTTGATGAAACAGCAAAAATACTTTTGTCTTGTGGGTTATATACACCCACAACTAATTCACTTTGCGCTAATACCGGTTGCATTAATGTGCTTGCTAATAAAGCTGTTGCTGCTAATACGTGTTTAATTTTTTTCATTCTCAGTAGCCTGTTTGTTATTTCGTTAAGATGAGGCTATTGTATGTTGCAATTTAAGAATGAAAAACTAGCCAAAATGCAACTATCTGTTGCATAAATCGAACATATAGGCGAAGTGAATGGATAGAATTATTGCAGCTGATGTATTTATAAAAATTGTAGAGCAGAAAAGTCTAGCCGGTGCTGCCCGTGCTTTAGATATGTCTAGATCTATGGTTACACGGTATTTGAATCAAATGGAAAAGTGGGCAAATACCCAACTACTCCATCGGTCAACAAGAAAAATAACACTCACGTCAGAGGGTGAAAAAGTACTTAATCACAGCCGAGAGCTCATTGCCATCGCCCAAAACATTAGTGCGCCGATAGAAAGTAATAACAGATTGAACGGGCAAATTAGGTTGTCGTGCTCGCCTTTTTTAGCACATGATGTACTACCAGATATGTTGCAACAATTCTTACACGCTCATCCCGAAGTCAGTATTGATGTACAAATTAGTAATCACGTTACAAATTTGGTAGAAGAGCGAATAGATTTAGCAATTAGAATTACCAATGACTTAGATCCTAATATAATTGCTCGCCCACTTGGGAAATGCCATTCAGTGTTATGTGCAAGCCCAGAATATTTAGAAAAAAACTCTAAGCCTATAACTACGGATGATTTGAGTCGCCATAACTGTTTAAACTATTCACGGTTTGAAAAAAGTATGTGGCACTTTTCACACCCTGAAAACCCCGTATCTGTAGCGATTGCTGGTAACTTCAGTGCTAATGATTCGAGCTTACTGTTAAAAGCTGCTCTTAATAATCAAGGAATAACTCTACAACCTAAGTTTGCTGCGCAGAAATATATAAATAATGGAAAGTTAATACATTTACTACCACACCTTAAACCACAAACTTTGAGCATATACGGTATTTACCGCTCTAGGAAACATCAGTCACTTGCACTTCGTTCATTTATTGATAGCTTAGTAGCGTATTTTGATAAAATTGATACTTAACAATAAGCGAAAACTATTAAACGTTCGCTATAAGTCCTTTATTTAAGAGTTGAAATAGCGCTTTGTAAGCGCTATTTTTTGGGAGAAGGGATTTATTATTCGTCTAACCAATCTATGGCGGCGGTGGCGTTTTCATAGTATTGCACCTCGCCTGAGATAAACCAATTGCCTATTTTAGCCATGCGGGCTTGCCATTCTTGATTGCCATAAATAGCAATTTTATTAAATTCTTTTGAGTGTCTTACGCCAAGCTTTAAATCATCCCACGCGGCGCGAAGCTCCCAGCCTTCTAGCTCGCTGGCATCAATAAGCACGTTTGCTATAGGGTGTTTAACCTCGCCAAGGGCAGAGTCGATCATGGGGGTAATGACTTTATAGTCGTCGTGGGTTAGCGTTCCTACAGCTTTTAGTTTTAAAAAAAATTCTCGGCCTGCGCGTTCAATACCAATAGATAAACCATGTGTTGTGTGTACCATGCTGCTCTCCTTAATCGGGTGCGCTTATGTTATTTACAGCCTGTGTGAGTGGGTTTAATAACGAAAGTTGGAGTTAATTAAAGCCTATAAAGTAAAATTATTCCCTTTAAAAAATAAAAACCCCAAAAATACCCATCACTTACTGAGTTAAACTATAAAACTACACCGTATTAAGTTAATTAGTACTGAACTAAATCAAACAATACTGCTAAATAATGCTATTTGCTAAGCGTTTTGTACGCGCTCAATTTGCTTATTTACATCGGTTAAATGACCTAATTTTAGCCACACTTTTGCACCATGCTTACCAGCGGTTATATTAAGCTCGCTATTAATAGGCAGCCTTAACCAACTGTGTTTTACTAATACGTCTGATTGCTCACTTACATCACCTTCAAGCACCAGTAGCTCAGCCCCACCGCTTGCACTAATTTGCATGTTGGCACCGGCTTTAAAGTGCAATAGGCTAACGTCTTCAAAGTCATCTTTATAAAGCGGTGTAATGGCAAGTCCTTTAAATGTGGCGTGTTGCACGCTGCCCATATGCGGTGTTTGTAAACGTACATGGGTTCTATCTTGTGGTTCAAATTGCCAAAGCTTTACAAAATAACGCAGCCATTTTGTGAGCCTGGTTTATGCTTTGACTGAGGTGGGTTACGAATATACGACCCTTGGGGAAAATCCCCATGTTCGTCTTGAAATACGCCTTCTAGTACTATAAATTCTTCGCCACCTGTATGCACATGAGGCGAAAACTCGCTCCCTGGTGCATAGCGTACTATGCTTGTAGCGCGTGCAACCTCGGCCCCTACTCTATCAAGTGGGCGCCTATCTACACCTGCCATTGGCGAGGGGATCCAATCAAGTTGTTCACTATGAACAACGACTCTCTGGGTAAAATCGGCAGCTATTTTCATTTTATTACCTTTAAAATTGCATAGTGTGAGAGTAAATTTTATGCATAAAAAAAGCGAGCTTATTAAGCTCGCTTATTTAATTTTTAACGCTTTACGCTACATCTAGCTTTTTATGCTTAGAGTGTACAAACACTAAACCTACTAAGCCAATAACAACCACAGCGGCACCAATTGGTTTACCTAAGTCGGCCGATAAATTAAAGCCAATGGCCGCTGTCATTATGTAAGACAATGTCACACCTGTAGCAATAACAGCAGGTACACTTGCAATCCAGTGAAAGGCACGTCTATCAAATAAGTACTTAGTAGCAAGCCATAGTACGCTTGTTGAAAGCAGCATGTTTGAAAATGCAAAGTAACGCCAAATCAACGAGAAATCTAACTTAGTCATAAAGTAAGCAATGGTTAAAATAGGCAGAGCTAGTAATAAACGATTACGTAAGCTTTGCGGAATATTAAATGCATCAACAACCGTTAAGCGCAGTGAGCGAAACGCTGTATCGCCCGATGTAATTGGGAAAACAGCTACGGCAATAATCGCCATAATGCCACCAAGTACACCTAAGTAACTATTTGCTACGTGGTTAACAACTAAGCCTGGACCACCTTGGTCAAGCAATGCTTTTAAGCCTGCGTAACCTTCTGGGAACGCTGCAATACCAGCAAGCGCCCAAACACAGCCTACAATACCTTCACACATCATTGCGCCGTAATATACTGGGCGTACGTATTTTTCGTTAGTTAAACAGCGAGCAATAATAGGCGCTTGCGTAGAATGGAATCCACTAATAGCACCACAGGTAATGGTAATAAATAGTAACGGCCACGTTGGTAAGCCATCTGGGTTTGGCTCTAAAAAGTCGTGCGCGTGGTCGGCTTCAAAGTATGCTAAAAAGTCACCCGCCACTGGTAAATGTGGTGCATTAATTAATAATGAAACGGCAATTGCAACGGTCATTACAATCATTAGTGCGCCAAAGATTGGGTAAAATTTAGTAATGATTTTGTCAATTGGCAGTAACGTTGCTAAAAAGTAGTACGCTAAAATGGCAAGTACCCAAAAGGTGTTATTAGCAAAGAACGTATCTTGAAAAACATCTAAGTTACTTAATAAGCCCGCAGGGCTCATAATAAATACAACGCCTACAAAAAACAGTAGCATGGCTGTAAATATCAGCATAAAGCCTTTAAATACTACATTGTAATAATGACCTGCAATTTCAGGTAAGCTTTTACCATCTTCTTTAATGCTCATCACACCCGAGAAGAAGTCATGTACCGCACCACCTAATACGTTACCTAGTACTATCCACACTAGGGCAACTGGGCCGTAAAGCGCACCTAAAATTGGGCCGAATATTGGGCCTACGCCGGCAATATTTAAAAACTGGATTAAAAATGCACGCACAGGGTGAATGGCTACATAGTCAACACCTTCGCTAAAGCGTTTTTGCGGTGTATCAACTGTTGTATCCATACCTGCTTGTTTTTCAACAAAGGGGCTATAAAACTTATATCCCAGTATTAAGATTGTGATGCAGATAAAAAAGATGATCATAAAGCACGTTTCTCTTTTTGTATTTGGAGTATAGAGCGTGTAATTTTCGCTCCGCCTTTTCAATCCGTGAATAATCGACGAACATTAACAAAGTATTAATTCCCCCGCTATAAGACGAATAGCTAATACACAAGGGTCTGTAGACCTTTCAAGGTTAAATTTGCAGCAGCCTGTTTGGTATTTAGGCAAGGCAGAGCCTATGTGGTGTGGTTATTCCCCATAAGTAGGCGATAACGCAGCATTAATTCCAAACAGGCGCGGCCCTTCGGGTTCTGCCTAGGGGCGATTTACTCTTTTTTGCTCGGTTTTGACTTATTCTTACATGGATGTAAGCCAGTAGGGTAACGCAGGAGCAGTTACCGAGCCCACTAGGTTACAAACCTCGCGCCGCGATTAAACCGCCTCTAGTTTGAACAAATTGCAAACTGCAAAGGTCAACAGACCCTATTTAAGCCACTTTTTATGCACCTTGCTCAACACTTAATCTAAACGGCTTAATAAATAAAAATTAAAGCAAAAAAAAGCGGTTTTACTTTAAAAGTAAAACCGCTTTCACACACAATGATTGGGTGTAACTGTGATTTTTCACATTAAGCTGGGCTCATAAACTCATTAATTTGCTCATGAGTAAGTGTAGGTGTCGCACCGGCGCTTTCTGCAACCATTGCGCCTACGGCACAAGCAAAATCAACCGCGTGCTGGGCACAATCGCTACTACAAAGCTGATAAATTAACGAACCTAAAAACGAATCTCCTGCGCCCACTGTATCTACAACGCTAATTAAATAACCTGAGTTATAGTAATTTTCGCCTTTAATAGTGAGTAGTGCACCGTGGCTACCTTTGGTTACACAAAGGTATTCGGTGTTGGTTTGCTCTGCAATAAACGCTAAGTTTTGCTCAAGTGAATGGAACTTACAGCCCATTGCTTTGGCAATTTCGTAAAGCTCTTCATCATTTAACTTGATGAAGTCAGCTTTATTCATTAAATCTACTAGCGTGTTTAATGTGTAATGTGGTGCACGTAAATTTACGTCAAACACTTTAAAGTTAGCAATATCAACTAGCTGGTTTAACGTAGCAAGTGAGGCTTCGCTTCGGCCAATTAAGCTGCCAAACACAAATACATCACTGGCTTTTACTTTGTCAATAAGGGTGTCAGTAAGCTCAATGTTATCCCACGCAGTGTCGGCTACTATTTCGTAACTGGCTGAACCGCTTTTATCTAGAGTAACTTGTACTGTGCTGGTTTTTTTGTCGTTATTTACGCCAATGTATTCGCAGCTTACGCCTTTGTTTTTAATCTCGCATAATAATTCAGTACCTAACTCATCGTTACCTACTGCGCTTATCATGTCGGCTTTAATACCAAGCGAGTTAATACGTACACACATATTAAGAGGTGCGCCGCCTAAACGTTTATCGTTTGCAAAACAATCCCATAGCACTTCACCAAAGCAACTTACGCTTACGTCTTTACCTTGTTTAGAATCAATTAAAATGCTCATTATTAGTTACCTTTAGGCTCAAGCACGTTTTTCATAATTGCTTTAATTTTGCTTGCTGGTGCGTATAACGCTTCTACATTGTTTTTGTAGTGAGACGTAAATGCGCTTTGCGTGTTTAAATCGCCAAATAAGCTTGTTAGCGATAAAAATGCAAGGTCATCAGTGGCCGTTTTAGCAGCGGCTTCATGTAGCTCGCTTTGCATTGCATCTATTACCTCAAGGGTATTACCTTGCTCATCTTCCCCTTTGTCGCTATAAAAACACCATGCAGCAATAACAAGCGTGGCAAGTGATACATCACGGCCTTGCGCTAGGTTCTCGTTGATAGTAGCAATTAAGAACTTAGGAAGTTTAGCTGCACTTTCTGAACAAATACGCGACAAGCTGTCTTTAATATTTGGGTTAGCAAAGCGCTCTATTAGTGTATCTTTATACACTTCAAGATCGATACCTTCTAACTGCTCAAGGTTAGGCGTTACTTCTTTATCCATAAATGCACGTAAGTACTCAGCAAACAAAGGATCTGATACTGTTTCGTCAATTGTGCCATAACCATGTACAGAGCCTAATAAACCAAGTACTGAGTGACCTGCATTTAATAAACGAATTTTCATGGTCTCAAAAGGTGTTACGTCAGATACAAATTGTGCGCCTACGTTATCCCAATCTGGGCGTCCACAGCAAAATGAGTCTTCAATCACCCATTGTGTAAACGACTCACACGTAATTGGCCATTCATCGCTAACACCATAAGCATCAACAACGTAGTCAATATCGCTCTTTTTAGATACTGGCGTAATACGATCAACCATTGCATTTGGGAACGTAACGTTAGTGGCAATCCACTCGCTTAATTCTTTATCTTGCTCTGCTGCAAAAGCTAAAAGCATTTTGCGCGTTACATTACCGTTGTGCTGAATGTTATCGCACGACTGTACTGTAAACGCATCAAGGCCTTGTTCTTTACGTAGCTTTAACGCAGCAGTAATGTAACCAAACGCCGTGATTGGATCGTTCGGGTTATTAATGTCGTTAATAATGTCTGGGTTTGAGTAATCAAACTCACCGGTTACCGGGTTAAAGTTATAACCGCCTTCGGTAATAGTTAACGACACAATGTGCGTATCGCTATGCGCTAGCTTATTGATAACCGCTTGCTTATCCTCAGGGGCAAATAAAAAGTCAATCATAGAGCCAATAACTTTGTTATCTATTTGCCCGTTTGGGTGTCTTACCGTTAACGTGTAAAGGTAGTCTTGCTGCTTTAAAATATCGCGCAGACCACGGTTACCTTCTAGTAATCCAACACCACAAATACCCCACTGCTCAGCACCTGGCGTTTTTAAAAGCTCGTTAATGTACACGGCTTGGTGAGCACGGTGAAAACCGCCCACACCAATATGAACTATGCCCGCTTTAAGTTTGCTACGGTCGTAGTTTGGTGTATCTACATGGCTTGGCATATCTGCCAAGCTCTGTTGGTTTAGCCCTTTAACAAGAGCGTCAGTGTGCTGGTGTTGCGTCATGGTGCGGCCTTACTAAAACAATATAAAAATTTAAATTAAGATGCAGTATTCAGTGCTTTATGGCGCAATAGCGACCAGTAAGCTGTTGCAAAATAAATAACGGTGCAAATAAAACATGCAATTTCAAACTGAGACTTATTACCAGAGTAAATGCTCATACTTTCACTAAAAAACATTACTTGGCTGGCAAAGCCAAAAATTATAAGTAACGAAATAGTAGAAGCAGCGTTCAACACTTTAGTTAGCATAGAGTTATCAACTACTGGTGCTTGAACATTTTTAGCAAGCTCTGCTTGGTATTCTTTAATGTCTTGCTGCTCTTGCTCTTCTGCTGCAATTTCTTTGGTGTAGTCTTCACCCGCGCCGTATTTTTTAGCAAGCAGCGTGTAAATAACAATAGTGAAGAACCAAGTAGGAATGAATAAGTAATAAAACGACATTACATCAACAGCATTTAAGCCAAAGCCAAACACAAGTGCCAATGCCCAAGAGGCGATGGCCGGAACGCTACGCGTGATGTTTTTGTATTTAGCCCAGTAACGAGTTAAACCAATTTTAGGAAATAAAACATGCTCGGCAAATACAATACCGCCCACAGGCACTACTAATAATCCTGCGTAAGTAAGCAGTGGTAACATTTGCGAGAATACAAACGGGAAACACGCAATTATAACGGTTACAACACCTACAATAGCGGTAGTGCGTTCACGCGATTGGTCAACAAAAATAGACTGTGCCGCAAGGCCTGCACGGTAAAGGTTAGCGTTAGCTGTAGTCCAGCCTGCAATAATTACAATTACAAAACCCGTCCAACCTAATGCGTGGTAAGCAACATCACCCGGATCAAGTGATGAAATAGTTGTTTTAAGTAATACCGCAACACCTGCACCCATAATACCGGCAGAGATCCATGCAATGTAATGACCAAAAAACATACCTACGCCTGAAAACAAACCGTAGCTTTTACGTTTAGCAAATCTAAAGATTGCCATATCAATTAAGCCAAAGTGAGTAATAGAGTTTGCAGCCCATGCAAAACCAATTACTTCTAATAAGCCAATACCTTTTTCGCCATCAGCGTTTGTGCCGGTCCAGATTGATGAATCCCCTATCGCCATAAAGTCGTCAAACCCCGTTAGCGAGGTGACTCCTAATACATGGTTAGAAAGCTCAGGGAACAATGCAAACGAGCCTGCTATAAAAATAACAAATAACCACGGCGCACAAATTTTAGAAAAATCAGCAACCGTTGAAAAACCATACATAGCTACAAACACAACAATTGAGCCAACCGATAAAACAATGGCTACAAAGGCTAGGCTGTTAGGATACCAATCAAGCTGCGCGGGTATATCAAACAAAAACCTGACGGCCGTGGCCGATACGGTGATCATGGCGGCGGATATCACGCTAAATATGACCACGTTTGCCCAGTTATAGAGCTTGGTCATTGAGTTACCGGCAATTTTGTTTAGGTAGTTGTATAAACTTAAACGTGTTTCTACCGCAATTGGAGAGGTAATTAACCACCAAGAACACATTGCTAATAGGTTACCAATTAATAGACCTAATAAAATGTCGATGGTTGATGCGCCTAATGCAACAAAGGTTGCACCAATAACAAATTCGGTTGCTGCAACGTGCTCACCAGCATATAAACCGGCAAAGTGCTTCCAACCGTGAAGCTTGTGATTAGCAACGGGTAGTTGCTCTTCGTTAACATCGCTAAATGTTTGTGTGTGTGGACTTGATGCCATGGTATTTTCCTATTGTTTTAAGCGCAGTATTGAATACCAATTTAAATAAGCGTTTCTTATTTAAATTGATAATTAACTAAATACTGGCCTCTTTATAATACTACTGTAACTACCTAATAATTAATGCTTTTAGCGTTACGCTCTGTCAGTGTTTGAGAGCCTAACGCGTTAATTTATTACTGTGTCTGTAATGCCGGGTACTGATTGTAAAATTCATCCCAGTGCGTTAAGTGTGCAACGTCTGGGTATGCTTGGTGAACAAAGTTCACAGCATCTTGCATATGTCCGCCGCCACTGTAATGCAGCACTTGCATATTAGCGGCAAGTGCAGCGCATACGCCGGCTTTAGAGTCTTCAATCACTAAACAATTTTGTGGCTTAACGCCCATTTGCTCAGCGGCATGTAAAAATAAATCGGGCGCTGGTTTACCATTCTTTACCTCACTTGAGGTAAACACCTTATTAAAGTGCTGCTCAAGGTTTACAACATTCAGTGCTTTAGCTGTGCGCTTAGGGCTACTGCTTGTAGCAATACAACAAGGTACCGCTAGGCGTTGTAAAACTTCTTTAATGCTATTTGTTGGCATTAATGCAGTTTCGAACTCGTTTAATAGTGCTTCTCGGTAATCGGCTTCAAAACTCTCAGCTAGGGTCACGTTAAAAGTATCAAATAAGTTTTGGGTCACTGTTTTAAAGTTACAGCCCAAAAAATATTGTTGTACATAAGCACGGTCAATATTAACGCCAATCTCTGCAAGCATATTTATTAACACTTGTGCGCTTAATATTTCGCTATCTATAACAACGCCATCACAATCAAAAATAACTAATTCAATTTTAGTATTCATATTGCCCCTTTTTATACACCTAGTTTGGTGCAACCTTAACTTGAGCATAAGCCCAGCAAGTGAGCATATTCTCTTTATTGTAATAATAAGTCAACATCTTGTTAGGTTAAAACGCACCAAACTGGTGAATATTTATTCATTAATTATGAAATAGTCTGTATTTTCATTGGTTTCAAAAATGCAATTACGACTAAGGTCGAATATTTCACCCTTCATTGATTAAATTGATTAATGCTATCTACATCCAATCTAATTTTATGATGGCAACAATCTAAACAATCAATTTTACCGAAAATCGTTTTGTTAATACACTCGTTAACAGTTAAACAGCCTGCAACACTGCCGGCACTTTATTAAGACGAGGTCGACAATGAATACTCAAAAAAATACTATTAATAATAAATCTACATTAACGCTGAGTGCGTTAGCACTAGCAATGGCATTACCTGCAAGTGCTGCCACTACACTTACTAAAGACAACGGCGCAGCTGTTGGCGATAACCAAAACTCAATGACTGCTGGCGAGCGCGGCAGTGTATTACTTGAAGACGTACAACTAATTCAAAAGCTACAACGCTTTGCCCGTGAACGTATTCCTGAGCGTGTAGTGCATGCGCGTGGTACCGGTGCACACGGTGTATTTGTTGCATCTAAAGAATTAGACGATTTAACAATTGCAGCGCCATTTGCAGAAGCAGGCAAAGAAACTGACGTATTTGTACGTTTTTCTTCTGTAATTCACTCTAAAGGTAGTCCAGAAACGCTTCGTGACCCACGTGGTTTTGCTACAAAATTTTACACAGACGAAGGCAACTGGGATTTAGTAGGTAACAACTTACCGGTGTTCTTTATTCGTGATGCGATCAAATTCCCAGATATGGTTCACTCGTTAAAGCCATCTCCGGTAGATAACATTCAAGATCCTAACCGCTTTTTTGACTTTTTCTCTTACGAGCCGGGCTCTACTCACATGCTAACGTGGGTTTACAGTGACTACGGTACACCAGCAAGCCTACGTAAAATGGATGGCTGGGGCGTACACGCATACAAAATGATTAATAAATCAGGCGATGTTAAATACGTTAAGTTTCATTGGGTAAGCCAGCAAGGTATAGACAACCTTGATGCTAAAGAAGTAAACGAAGTGCAAGGTAAAGACTTCCAACACTTAACTCGTGACCTTTACAGCGAAATTGGTAAAGGCAACTTCCCTAAGTGGGACCTATACATTAAAACACTTGATCCATCGCAGTTAGATGACTTTGACTACAACCCATTAGATGCAACAAAAATGTGGTTAGACGTGAAAGAAACTAAAGTAGGAACAATGACCTTAAACCGTATGCCAACTAACTTCTTCCAATCTACAGAACAAGTTGCAATGGCACCGGCAAATGTAATTCCAGGTATTGAGCCTTCAGAAGACAGACTATTACAAGGGCGTGTTTTTTCATACGCTGATACACAAATGTACCGCTTAGGTGCTAACCACCAGCAATTGCCAATTAACCGTGCAAAAGTTGAAGTGGTTAACTACAACCAAGACGGCGCAATGAACTACAGTAATACAACTAGTAACGTGAACTACCAACCTAGTCACGAAAATGTTGCAGAAAACCCAATTGCACGCAGAAGTAACACAGAGCTTAAAGGTTACGTACAACAAGCAGCGATTAAAAAGCAGCAAAACTTTGCTCAAGCTGGCGTACTTTACCGTGGCTTTAGTAAGCAAGAGCGTACTAACTTGGTTAACAACTTAGCTGGCGATTTAGGCAAAGTGAAAGACAGTAAAGTTATGCACAAAATGCTTAGCCACTTCTACAAAGCAGACAGCGAATACGGTACACGTTTAACTAAAGCCGTAAATGGTGACATGAAACAAGTTAAGCAACTAGCCGCTAAGCTTTAATAGATTACCCAACCTAGAGGAAGGACCGACTCTCCCTTCCTCTTTTTTTTAAAAGGTAAACCGTATGCGTAAATTACTTATAATATTTACTTTAGTGATGAGCTTTTCAAGCTTTGGTAATGAACAACAAAGCACTGTAAATGAGCCAACAACCGCCCAAACACAGTACGAAAGCCTACTTGCTTATTACTTTGCTGCCGCGCGCACCGACGACACAGCCGTTATTACGCAGTTTGTTGATGCTGGTATTCCTATCAACAGCTACAACAACAAAGGCTACACCGCCCTCATGATTGCCACCTACCATGGTAATAAAAGCACGGTAAATACCTTACTGCAATTAGGTGCTAATGCGTGCCTTGAAGACAACCGCGGTAACACAGCTCTAATGGCCGCAATATTTAGAGGTGAATTTAGCATAGCTAAAACACTTGTTAGCCTTGATTGCGATAACGCACATCAAAACAAAGCAGGCCAAACCGCTGAGCAATTTGCACAAACTTTTGGTCAACAAAAAGTGCTCGACTTACTAGCACAGGTAAATAAACAAAATTAATACGTTATTATTTACCACTCACACTCAGTAATTGAGGAGAGAACACATCAATAATCACAGTGAGTTATATAAAAGTGAGACGCGTTTTATTCAATAACTGTCTCACTCCCTTTTTTAAAAATTAAAAGCGATACGTTACAGATGCACCAAGCGTTTGAGGGTTAACAACAGCCACATAGCCTGTTGGGTAACGCCCGCTAGCAGGTTCTACCGATGTATATGCTTCTTCATCTAAGGCGTTGTTAATATAAGCACTCATTAACCAATGCTCACTATCGTAACTAATTGTGGCACGTGTAATTGTATAACCACCGGCAATACGCTCTTGTGTATTAGTTAAATCACCATAATATTCATCCACATAATTAGCACTTACATTAACCTTTAAGCTATCAGTAAACCAATGCGATAACCCTAAGCTAGCTGTAAGCTCTGGTGCAGAGTTAAGCCCGTTGCCAACTGCATCGCTGTACGTGGCTGATTCATCTATTTTAGTTTTAAGTAACCCAAGCCCTGCATGTAGTTGCCATTGCTCACCTAACATACTGTAGGCTTCAAGCTCTAAACCATAGCTATGTGCATCATCAATATTAGTGATTTTTCTATCTGAGCTTAACGCTTGATACCCGTCAAAGTTATTATAAAAAATGTTCGCGCTAATATTAATATCACCATTATTAAGCACACTGCGCGAGCCTAGCTCGTAGGTGTTTACTGATTCTTGGTCGTAGTAGTAATACTCTTGTGCGGTAAAATCTAACGCGCCGCCACCAGAGTTGTAGCCTCTACGGGCGCTGGCCGATAACGTTGTTTCATCTGTAATTTTGTATTGAATCGCTAATGTAGGTAATTTTATAGTATTGGAATCATCTAGTTGCTCAACTAATCTACTGCCTCCAAAAGCCATATCAAAATTACGAAGCTGCTCTTCGCGCTCTATTCTAAGCCCTGCGGTAAGCGTAAACGCTTTGCTTAACTTAAAGCTTGTTTCTGAATAAATTGCTTTTGAGTCACTGCTGTCGTCACCAAAATAATCTGTTGCGCCTACACTTTTAAAATCTTGATCACGGTCAAAATATGCAATACCCACAAAGCCCGAGTAAAAGTCACTGTTTAAGCCAAAGTTTAGCTTGCTATCAATGGTGATATTTTTTTCATCCATCGACACATCAGACTCAGCACTAGCAAGTGCTTCATATGCTTCGTAGCCCCATTCGTAATCCATATAAGCAAGTAAAATATCGAACGAGAAGTTATCGTTAATTTTATAGCTAATATCTACCTGCGTTGTATCTGACTGCGTATCCATATCGCGCTGAAATAGTGGAATATAATCCGTTGGTTCATCACCTTCAAAATATTTACGGCCGGTATTACCCTCTTCGCTGTACGTTGAATAAGTTAGCTGCACCGATAAGTCTGAAGTTGGGGTATATAATAACTTTGCACGCGTACTACTGGTATTGAGCTCGTTAAGGTTTTTATCCGTTGGGTTAGTTTCGTAGTGTGTTGGGTTGCTAAACGTTTCGCCGTTAACATATTGAGTAGATAAGCGAAATGCGAGTACATCATCAATTAATCCACCCGAAACAACTGCCGCAGTATCGAAGTAGTTGTCTTGGTTTTTGTACCCTACACGCACGGCACCTTCAAAATCTTGTGTGGGTGCTTTGGTTGTCATATAAACAGCACCACCAATACTATTACGACCATTACTAGTAGATTGTGGCCCGCGGTATACCGCAATTTGGTCTATATCCCATAAGCCTGTGTCGCCAGTTAAATCAGCCACAAATGGCTGGCTTACACCATCAACCAATGTTGAAACACGGGCCTTTGAACCACCACTAAACGAATTAAAACCGGTGGCGCCGCCATTGCCCGATACCCCACGCATATCAGGCACGGCACCAGTAAGTACAACCACATTGGCCATTTCGGCTAAAGCGTCAGAAACTGAAGATAGTTGTCCATTTTCTAATAACGATTTATCTACTACCGCTACCGATGTAATTGTATCTTTGAGTGATTTTTCAATTTTTTCACCTGTGACCACAATAGTATCCATTGACTCGCGACTTGTTTGGTCATCGGCAAAAGCTTGGCTTTGAGTAAATATTAAAGAACTCGCAATAAATAAAGACAGTTTATTGCGTTTAAATGAAGCAACCACGGTTATTTCCTTTTATAAATAGTTGATATTGCTGGGGCGAAAAAAAGTAACACAACCACAACGCCATTGCAATTGAGTTTAATTATCATTTACACTAGTATAAACATTAACAACTAACTGCGACCATGCTTCAACTTACTGTTATTTTAATCCTGCTCATTGCTACAACCTTGCTCTATTGCAGCAACCGCCATCAAAGGTTTTTAAAAAAGCCTATATCTAAGCACTGGCGTAAACTTGCAACCCTTCTTTTTATAGCTGCAATCGCTTTAGCTTTTTATATTTTCACCTCTGCTGCGGCCGCATTTTTTATTCTTTTAATGGTTATGCTGGCCTTGATGATCGTTCCATTTACGAGCTTATTTAAAAGTAAGGATATTAACTAATGAGCGCATTACAAAGGCAAAAAATTAAACCAACTTGGCTAGGAAAAAGCCTAGCAGGAGGCCTTTTAGGCTTAGCTCTTGCATTTGTTCTAGTCGCATTTTTTGCCTGGTATGGCCCCGGAGGAATAGATGCACGCGACAAGGTACAATTTAATATGTGGATGATCCCACTAATATGGCTAACTATTTTTAGCTTCACGTATTTATTTAAATCTGCAAAGCAAGCATGGCTAACTCTCGGTGGGCTAAATATAACGCTCTATAGTTTATTTTTAATGTTGGGGCATGGGCTATGAAAGTAAGAGCAGATATTTTACGTACCTACCAAGGTGTTCATACTTGGACTGGGATCATTGCAGGCTTAGTACTTTTTATTGGCTTTTACGCGGGTAGCTTAACTATGTTTAAGTATGAGCTAGCTGATTGGGCAACGCCTGTAAGCGCACCTGTAACTGAGCCAAAAACCAGTGACTACCAAGCCTTAGTAGATAAAGCTATTGTGCAGTACCCTCAGCAAATGAGTAATGGCTTTTCCATAGATTTATTAACTGATCAAGCGCCGCTATCTTGGTACAGCCAAGGTAAAGAGCGAGGAATGGCACTTGATAACCAATTACAGCTTTTACATTTAAATAGTAAAAATGAGCTAGTCATTGAGCAAAAAAGCGAAAGTAAGCTCGCAGATTTAATAGACTATCTGCATCGTACCGCTGGTTTTGCTGGCGAAATTGGGCATGACCAATCAGGTGTATACATACTGGGCATTGCGTCGGTTTTATACTTTTTAGCGTTGGTGTCTGGGGTAATTATTTTATTGCCAACACTTGTAAAAACATTCTTTGCAATCAGAAAAGAAAAAGGTCCAAGCCGCTTTTGGCTCGATAGCCATAATTTAGTGGGGATCGCCAGCTTACCTTTTCACTTAATTATTGCCTTTACCGTTGTTGTGTTTGCTTTTCACGATTTAATTTATGATGGATTGTCGCCATTTTACGACGATAAATCGTTTTTTCAGCGCCCTCCTCCAGCAGCGCACAGTTACCAAATTGAAAACTTACCCAGTATAGAAAAACAGCTTTTAGCAGCAAAAAACTATGCCCCAGGCTATGAGCCAATTCATATTGCATTAAGTCGACTAAATACCAACAGCCCTACAGCAATTGTTAAAATGAGTAACGAAAGCGCAGTCGTTAGAGGCCCAGATACCGACTACTTATTTTTACAGCCGTATACATTAGAAGTCCTTAACTCGAGTTACCCCCAAGGTGAAGAAAGCCACTGGGGTAACATGGTTGCAAGCATCTTTTCGTTGCACTTTGGCACGTATGGAGGTGAATGGGGCCGATGGGGTTACTTTGTAATGGGACTATTTGGTGCGTTCTTATTTTATTCAGGTAATTTATTGTGGTTAGACAAACGTGCTAAAAAAGATGCCAATAAACGCAGTACTCTTTTTATGGCTAATTTAACAATTGGTGTGTGCTTAGGGTCAATAATTGCAGTGGTTGCCACTTTGTTAGTAGGTAAGTGGGTAAACCAATTTACAGCGAATGCAAATTACAGCTATTTATATAGCTACTATATAGTATTTTTTGTTTTTGTTGCTTACGCCTTTAAAAAAGGGTCTCAGCACACAAGTTATTGGGGTTTAGTTAGCCTTGCAGGTTTGTGCTTATGTATGGCGGGCTCTACCCTATTACAAGCCATATCAACAGAGCACTATTTTAAATATTATCAAAGTATTACTGTTGATTTTAGTGCGGTAGTATTTGCACTTATATTTTACTTTAGCGCCAAAAAAGTAAAAGCAAAATCTGCTCATAATACAAGCGCACCAAAGTAGTTTTACAACGGGGTTTAAGCTAACAAATTAAACCCCTTTTACTGCTTTGCCCCATTACAAAACGTCAGCGCTAAACACTTTACAAACCGGTATATCGCCCCCGATTAATTAAGCTTTGCTATAAGCTGTTATTCTATTCTTGCTTAAACTGGTCTAACCAGCTACAGTTTTTGAATTGAGCATTTAAAAAAGCAACAATAAGTAATGAACATACAAGCTTCAAAGCACGTCACTATAACCTGTAACGACAGGCAAACTATAAGCGCACACCTATTTACACCCACCAGCCCTATTAAAGGTGCGGTGATGATTGCCCCCGCAACCGGCATAAAACAACAGTTTTATGCAAACTTTGCTACTTACTTACAGCAACATGGCTTTGGCGTAATTACCTTTGACAACCGAGGTATTGGCCAATCGCTTAACCGCAGTATTAAAAAAAGTAAGGCCACATTACAAACTTGGGGCGAGCAAGACATGCCAGCCGTACTTGAGTATTTGCAAAAAACCTTTCCGGGCACCCGCCATCATTTAGTTGGCCACAGTGCTGGCGGGCAATTAGTCGGGCTTATGCATAATGCAGATCAGTTAAGCTCAGCGTTTAACTTTGCTTGTTCGTCGGGCAAATTAACCAATATGCGCTTGGCGTATCAGGTTAAAGCACAATTTTTTATGAATGGGGTTATTCCGGTGAGTAACGCACTATTTGGCCATACTAAATCGCAGTGGTTTGGCATGGGCGAGCCCCTACCTAAAGGCGTTGCTAAGCAGTGGCAAAAATGGTGTAACGCGCAAGGTTATGTGCAATCTGCATTTGGCGATACCGTATTTCAACACTGTTACAACACCTTAGTTATGCCGTCAATGTGGGTTAATGCCACCGACGACGACATTGCAAATAACGCGAATGTCGCCGATATGCTCTCGGTATTTTCTAAATTAAAAGCGAGTAAGTTAACCTTAAACCCTAAAGACTATGGCTTAAAAGAAATTGGCCATATGAAGTTTTTTAGTAAAAAGTCAGATGGTTTATGGTCACACGCATTAGAGTGGCTAAATAAACACAGCTAAAAAAAGGTTAGGGCGTGTTAATCTTTGATGGTTGAATTTGCAGCAGTATGTTTGGTTTTTAGGCAAGGCAGAGCCTATGAAGTGTGGTTATTCCCCATAAATAGGCGATAACGCAGCATAAATGCCAAACATGCGCTGCCCTTCGGGTTCTGCTTAGGGGCGATAAACTCTTTGTTACTCGGTTTTTACTTATTCTTACATGGATGTAAGCCAGTAGGGTAACGCAGGAGCAGTTACCGAGCCCACTAGGTTACAAACCTCGCGCCGCGATTTAATCGCCCTTAGATTGAACAAATTTCAATCCGCAAGGATCAACACGCCCTAGTTAACTGGGTTTATTTGTTTATTAATTGGCTTCTCACGCGTTACAAAATAGCAAACGAGTGAGCCGCCAGTTACCATTATTACCCCTTGCCAAAATGAGGCACTAAGGGTAATTGATAAATAAAGCGCCGAGATAATAGCCGAAAAAACCGGCGTAAAATACGAAAGCGTACCAAGCAGCATTAAGTTACCGCCAATAATTGCTTGGTTCCAGAGTGCATAACCACTGCCTACCACTATACCTGCTAAAACAAGCGTAATTGTTGCATGTATTGAAAACACCATAGCTGGTTCATCACTTAAACCATATAGCACCCACAAACTTGACGCTGTGGCTATAAAAAACAGCACTATGGCGTTTTTACCATTACTGCTTTTTTGAGTGATTACACAGTATACAGACCAAATAAACGGCGCTACAAAAGCCAATAAATAAGCCGTAGGATTACTTGCAAAGTTGTTGGTAATACTACTAATAGATAAACCACTATCACCGCCAACACACCACGCTACACCAAAAAAGGCGAGCAACATGCCAGGGTAAATCCAAAAACTTACTTTACTACGGTTAACTATAATACTGAGTAAAATAGTAAGCGTGGGCCATAAGTAATTTATAACGGCCATTTCTACTGCTTGGTGGCGATTATTAGCCAGCCCCACAAACAGCGCCAAACACACCTCATAAAGTGCAAATAAAACAGTACCCCAAATAATATAGCGTTTATTAAAACCACCTAATTTTGGCGGCCCCATTACCATAATTAAAAAAAGTGTACTTACGCTGTACATAAGCGCAGCACCACCAATGGGGCCAAATAACTCAGACACATCACGCAGCAAAGCAACTAAACAGCTCCATAATAAAATAGCGGCGATGCCATAAAGTGTATATTTATGATTAGAAAAAAAGCCCATTAACTACCTAAAAGTACTACCTGCATTTAGGGGTACGCTACCAGTAATTATGCGCTTAAACAATTGTTACTAATACTTTTATATAAAATAAAGCAAATTTTAGTAATTGACCTTTCGGTCAGTAAAGTTACAATCAATCAACACCTTAAACTCAGCAACGCCATAATGACCACACAAACAAAGCCAAATAAAAAAGAACTCACCCGAGAGAAAAACCAAAAGTTAATACTCGATGCCGCAGAGCAATTGTTTTCTCAGCTTGGTTACGATGGCGCTAGCATGAGTATGGTTGCCAAAGAGGCATGCGTGCCTAAAGCCAATATTTTATATTACTTTAAAAGTAAAGACGGCCTATACGAAGCCGTAATAGACCGCATAATAGCGCATTGGAACTTAGGGCTAGATAATGTAACCCCTGAGGACGACCCTGCTCATGTGCTTTATAACTACATTAAAAGCAAAGTAATACTTGCCGTTAATCAGCCTTTGCAATCGCGTTTATTTGCCAGCGAAATACTGCGTGGTGCACCGTACCTTCAAAACTACTTTAGAACTAATACACGCCCTTGGGTAAAGCAAAAGGTTGATGTTTTTCAAGCATGGATTGACGCCGATAAAATGGATAACGTTGACCCTTACCATTTATTATTTACCATTTGGTCAACCACACAATACTACGCCGACTTTCAAGCTGAAGTACTGCTAGTTATGAACAAATTAGAATACGATAAAACCGATGTGGCACACATTACGCAGTCAATTGCCCACATTATTTTAAAAGGTATTGGCTTAAAAATACCCGAGCAAAGTGAGGCTTAACCCATGGATAACTTTACAACCCCCGATTTATTTGACGATCACCGCGAGAGCGTACAAGTAGCCGACAGCGGCCTGCGCCATTTTGGTAAAAAAACCACGTTTAGTGGCCAAGCAGTTACCGTTACCTGCCCAGAAGACAATTCATTTGCCGCTGATATACTGCATGAAAACGGCAAGGGCAAAATATTAGTTATTGATGGCTTTGCCAGTAAACGCTTTGCTTTTATAGGCGATATAATGGCAGAGCGCGCATTAAAAAATGGCTGGGAAGGCGTTGTTATTAACGGCTGTTGCCGCGATATAGAAATACTTGCCACTATGGATTTACCCGTAATGGCGCTTGGCTCAACTCCGCGTAGTACTTTAAAGCGTGGGTTTGGTGATAAAAACCAAACAGTAACTATGCTTAGCACCACAATTAAGCCAAATGATTGGTTATACGCCGATGTAAACGGCTTAATAATTAGCCCAAACGCACTATTGTAAACCCCCGACTTACAACCAAGATGGTGCAAACACGCACCAACTTGGTGTATTTTCACCTCTAAATTGCGCCCTCTTTATTGCTTAAATTTTTATAAACACCATACAAACCCATAAAAACCTGACCGAGCGGACAACTTTATTGTATTTGGCATTGCTTTTGCTTAGCTTTTAGGCAATATAATAAGCTAACCGATTAAAAAGCGGATCAGGCTCTGTAAAATAAAAATAAGATGTTACGCAGTGAGCTGAAAAATAATAATAATTAATTCGTCTTTTTAATCACCCTAAATCTGATTATAACCAGTTGGTCAGATTTACTTTATAACGAGTGGTGATATGAGTACCAAAACACATAATAATTTTACCGGTATTTTTTGTGACCATGGCCCAAAAGCATGGCAAACACACACCCACGGCGCACTTATCAATAAGCGCCTTGCAGTAAAAGATGTATTTGCTGTTAAAGGTGAGCGCAACAGCGCAGGTAACCCTAATTGGTTTAAAGCAGCAAAACCTGCCCAGCAAACAGCAAGTGCGGTAAATAAGTTAATGAACGAGGGTTGTAGCTTTACAGGCTTTACCCACACCGATGAGCTTGCTTACAGCTTAGAGGGAAATAACATTCACTATGGGGCGGCACAAAACCCAAAACTTAGCGGTCATGCAAGTGGCGGTTCGAGTATGGGATCGGCGGCCGCCGTTGCTGCTAACTTAGCCGATATTGGCTTAGGTACCGATACTGGCGGCTCTATTAGAATACCCGCAAGTTACTGCGGCTTATTTGGTATAAGACCCAGCCATAACGTGATTGAAAAAGACGGCCTAATTCCGCTAGCTCCCCCTTTTGATACCATTGGCTGGCTTACCCAAAGTGCAGAACTACTAAGCGATGTAGGCAATGTACTGTTACCAAATCAAGCTATTAATAACGTTGATACTTTAGTAATTTGTGAGCCGTTATTTGAGCTAGTAAGCCCTGCTTTACAAACACCTATTAAGCAACTACTTGAAAAAACCAAGCCTTATTTTAAGCACCATAAAGAATTTGAACTGCCTAATAGCAACTTATTAAGCGAACTCGCTGATAGCTTTAGAATATTGCAAGGGCGCGCAATAGCTAAAACGCATAAAGATTGGCTTCAATTGCCAGGGCAACTTCCCCAGTTTGCTCCGGCAATTGCGGCACGTTTTAAAATGGCACTGGCACTAACCGCCCAAGAAGAGCAAGAAGCACTAAAAGTACAAACTCAGTGGCAAACACTAATAACTAAAAACCTAAACACAAAAAGTTGTTTATTTTTGCCAACCACACCCACAACCGCACCTAAATTGGGCACCAACACAAGCGCCTTACGTATGCAAATTATAACTTTATCTGCCATTGCGGGCTTGAGCCGCTCGGCGCAAGTTCACTTACCATTGGCTAATTTAGAAAATGGCCACCCATATGGGTTTTCATTAATGATGAGCCACGGCAACGATAAAAGCCTACTTGCCTGCGTACAACAATTAGCTGCACACTTTAAACAGGACACACCTGCATGAGCACACACAACATTGCATTTACTGCCCCGCACTTTTCAGCGACCGAGGCAGGCACCTTTATACTAAAACAAGGCGGTACAGCCACAGAAGCAATGGTAGCGGCAGCGGCTGCGATTAGCGTGGTTTACCCACATATGAACTCGATTGGCGGCGACAGCTTTTGGCTTATTGATAACCCAAACCAAAGCCACCCTACCGCAATTGATGCATGCGGGCGCGCACCAAGTGACATAAGTGCCTACAGCAATGAGCCACACATACCAGAGCGAGGTGGTTTAAGCGCATTGACTCAAGCGGCTACGCTTCGTGGCTGGCAAAAAGCACTTGAGGTAGATAAGCACGCAGCATTGCCACTAAGTACTATTTTAGCGCCTGCTATTAAGCTTGCCCGCGAAGGTTTTACTGTTACAAAAAGCCTGCAAGCGGGCTGCGAAAAACTGGCAAGTGTTGCCAATACTAACGATGCCTTTAAAGCGCTATACATCCCCAACGGTAAACCTTTACAAGCAGGGCAACACTTTAAAAATCCAAAACTTGCCAATACCTTTGAGCACTTAGCCGAGCATGGCTTAAACGCTTTTTACCAAGGGCCGTTAGCAGAGTCGTTTGCAAACGATTTAGCTGCCGCAGGCAGTGCAATTACACGCGCAGATATTGCCAATACTCAGGCCGATTTAGTAACGCCGCTCAGTGCTAATTTATCGGGCATACAGTGTTATAACTTGCCCGCCCCCACACAAGGCGTGCATTCTTTGCAAATAATTGGCGCTGTTAATAAACTAAAACATTTAGCCAAAACAGAGGCTGATTGGATGCACTTAATTGTTGAGGCAACCAAACAAAGCTTTACCCACCGCCCTACACTTTGGGCCGACCCAGATGCGCTTGGCGATGATTATAAAAACGCACTAACTGATGAGCGCTTAAATGCGCTTGCCAGCAATATAGATATGAGCCAAGCCAAGCAATGGCCATTTAATGCAGAGCCAGGCGATACCGTTTGGATGGCAGCACGTGATAAAAACGGCCAACTCGTGAGCTTTATTCAAAGTGTTTACTGGGAATTTGGTAGCGGCATTTTGATGAGCGAAGGTGGCTTTGTGTGGAATAACCGCGGTTTAAGTTTTAGTTTAAATAGCAACGATGCCAATGCCTTAAAAGCGCATAAAAAACCGGCTCATACACTTAACCCTGCTTTAGCAAAATTTGACGATGGCAGGCGCCTTGCCTACGGCACCATGGGCGGTGAAGGGCAACCTCAAACACAAGCCGCAGTATTTACAGGTTACGCGTGGCGTAATAAATCGATTAACCAAGCGGTGAGCGACCCGCGCTGGTTACTTGGCCGTACATGGGGCGACACCAGCACTAATTTAAAAGTAGAGCAAACCCTAGCCTCAAAAATTAAACATGAATTAAATCAACGTGACCACGACTGGGTAAGCGTTGATAATAACAATGAAATGATGGGCCACGCGGGTGCAATTTTAGATACGCCTACCAGCCTTGAAGCAGCAACCGATCCTCGTTCAGATGGTCGTGCAACAGTAACTACAGCAGGAACACAATGACAGAAATAATAAACCAATGGCCCATTATTGTGGCCTTAATAGCAACCGGCATTTTTGCAGGTATTTTAGCAGGCCTATTTGGTGTAGGCGGCGGCATAGTAATTGTGCCTGTGCTGTACTTTTTATTGCAAGGTTTTGGTGTAAGCCCTGAGTCGGCCATGATGATAGCAACCGCGACATCGCTTGCCACCATAGTGCCTACGTCTATTTCGTCTATTCGCTCGCACCATGCAAAGGGCAACATTGACCTTGCTTTAATTAAATACTGGGCGCCGTTTATTTTAGTAATGGCCGTTGTAGGCAGCTACTTAGCGCACACAATACGCGGTAATGCACTGGTACTTATGTTTGCTTGTATTGCTATTTTAGTTAGCCTTAACATGTTATTTAGAGCCGGCGCCCCTGCCCTTGTAAGTAAGTTACCGGGTAAATTTGGCCAAGGCATAATGGCAAGTATTGTTGGTGGCTTATCGGTCATGATCGGCATAGGCGGTGGTACAATTGGTGTACCCATGCTAAACGCATTTAACGTACGTGCCCATGTTGCTGTAGGCACTGCAGCCGTATTTGGCTTACTTATTGCGCTACCAGGCGTAATTACCTTATTAAGTATTGGCACAACGCCAACCGATGCTCCCCTAGGTACGTGGGGGTTAGTTAACCTCCCTGCCTTTTTTCTTATTATTCCGCTGACTATTTTGTTTGCGCCTATTGGCGTAAAAATTGGTAGCAAGCTGGATCAAAAACAATTAAAACGCGCTTTTGCCGTTGTCTTAATGATAACGGGTATTCGCATGCTTATTCAGACTCTGGGAGCCTAAAACATGTTTAGCAACACGCAAATTCAAACTTTAAATCCGCCGCAACGTTTACTAATGGGGCCTGGGCCAATTAACGCAGATCCACGCGTACTGCGTGCTATGTCGGCGCAGCTAATTGGCCAATACGACCCAGTAATGACCGGTTTTATGAACAAAACCATGGCCCGCTATCGCGAAATATTTAAAACCAAAAACGAATGGACCATGTTAGTTGACGGTACATCACGCGCAGGAATAGAAGCCGTTTTGTGCTCTATTTTACGCCCAGGCGATAAAGTACTTGTGCCAATTATGGGGCGCTTTGGCCACTTGCTTGCTGAAATAGCCGAGCGTGTAGGCGCTAAAGTGCACACCATAGAAGTACCATGGGGCGAAGTATTTACTCCCGAGCAAATAGAAAAAGCCATTGTTGATGTAAAACCCCATGTACTTGCAATGGTACAAGGCGATACCTCTACAACCATGAACCAACCGCTTGAATACATTGGTGATATTTGCCAAAAGCACGATGTATTATTTTACTGCGATGCCACCGCCTCAATTGTAGGTAACGATTTACCCGCCGATGAGTGGAAACTCGATGCGCTTTCGGTTGGTTTGCAAAAATGCTTAGGTGGTCCCTCTGGCTCTGCGCCATTAACACTTAGCGACAAATGCGCCGATTGGATCCAAAAACGTAAAAAAGCAGAAGCGGGTATTCGTACCGCAGAGCATACCGATGGCACCGAGCCATTTGTACGCTCTAACTACTTTGATTTAGGCATGATCATGAATTACTGGGGGGAGGAGCGCCTCAACCATCATACCGAAGCCACAAGCATGCTTTACTGCGCATCCGAATGTGCCCGCATTGTAATTGAAGAAGGTGTAGATAACTGCGTTGCCCGCCATAAATTACATGGCGATGCCATGCTAACAGGTATTCAAGCGCTGGGCTTAAACGTATTTGGTGATTTAAACCACAAAATGAACAACGTGCTGGGTGTTTATATACCTGAGGGTATTAATGCCGATCACGTACGCGCTCAAATGCTAAACGACTTTGGTATTGAAATTGGCACCTCGTTTGGGCCACTGCATGGCAAAATTTGGCGTATTGGCACCATGGGTTACAACGCCCGTAAAGATGCCGTACTGCAAACATTGGCAAGTTTAGATGCCTGCTTACATGCCAACGGTTACAAAGGCCCTAAAGGCGAAGCCGCTATTGCCGCCCTTACCCATTATAAATAATAAAAAGGATTTAGCATGACGATTGCAACCCCCTCTCTAGCGCCATTATTAAATAATGAGCTAGCTAACACCTATGCTGCGCGCGCCTTAGCGCGCTGTAAAACACTCAGTGGCTTATCGCAAATGCAGGGCGGTATTCACCGCGTGTATTTATCTAAAGAGCACAAAGAGTGTAATAGCGTTACTGCCGCGTGGATGGCTGAGGCGGGCATGCAATCGTGGCAAGACGAAGTAGGTAATTTATGGGGTCGGCTAAAATCGTCAAACCCAAACGCTAAACGTTTAATTATTGGCTCACACCTCGACACCGTACCAAATGCCGGTGCATTTGATGGCATTTTAGGAGTGTTACTCGGTATTGAAATAGCCGCCCTTGCGAATACACTTAAGCTTGATTTACCGTTTCATTTAGATGTTGTAGGTTTTTGTGATGAAGAAGGCACCCGCTTTGCCACCACATTAATTGGCTCAAAAGCACTGGCAAACGAGTTTGACCCGCAGTGGTTAAATATAGAAGATACAAACGGCATTACTATGCGCCAAGCCATGCTCGACTTTGACCTAAACCCCGCAAACTATGCAAAAGCAACACTAAACAAAAATGAGTTACTCGGTTACTGGGAAACCCACATAGAGCAAGGCCCCGTGCTTGAGTCGGTAAATCAGGCATTAGGCATTGTTACTGCCATTGCAGGGGCAAAGCGCGCTATGATCACCCTAACAGGTCAAAGCGGTCACGCTGGTACTACGCCTATGAATTTACGTCAGGATTCGTTAGCAGGCTGCGCCGAACTGACTCTTGCCATAGAGCAACTAGCAAAAAGTGCGAGTAATGGCGAAGTAGCCACCGTTGGGCAAATTCAAGCACGCCCAGGCGCTACAAACGTTATTGCCGGTAAAACCACCATTAGCCTAGATGCCCGCGCTCAAAACGATGACGACCTAGCCATATTACTTAATGCAATACATACCCGCGCAGATCAAATTGCAACATCGCGTAATTTAACGCTTGATTGGCAATGGACACATGCGGCCGACGCCGTAGCGTGCGACACTAAAATTCAGCATTTATTTACTAGCGCATGCAAACTTAATAACCAAGCCTCACCTTCACTTGCCTCAGGCGCAGGGCACGATGCCATGGCCATAGCCCCTATTTGCCCTGTTGGTATGTTGTTTATACGCAGCCCTGGCGGCATAAGCCATCACCCAGCAGAAGCCGTTATAGACAGTGATGTAACAAAGGCACTAAGTGTAATGTACAGTGCACTTGTGCTGTATGTGAAAGAGTTAGGCTAAAGTTGAACAAAAGAGCTAAATTAGTAGCTCTTTTAATTTTGAGAACATTGGATGTTAAAAAACATTTTATTTCTAATAGCTTGTGTATTTATAACTGTGGCAGCCTGGCTTGTCTTTCAAGTTTTTGGTCAGCATACCTTTGCAATATTGCTATTAATTACAGCCGCAATCGTATTTAAAACCGTTTAGGTAAAATTCAAACATAAAAAATAGCTTTAAAATTTGAAGGGCTATATAAAGTACCGCAATATATAACTCTTCAATTTAGTTTAATACTGATTGAAGCAGAGCTATTCAATCGTTACCTTTGCATCACTTACCCACGTTTCGGTTATCGCTTCATCATTTTTATCCACTAAATACGCGCGTATATGCGTTGGGTTATTGTTAGATTGCTTGTAATCAAACGCTAATCGCCATTGGTTAGTTCCCACTATAGGGTAAGCGCCAATTGGCTCTAGTATTTCGCCGTTACTGGCTTCAACTATAGGCTTTATACCACTTTCTCTATCGAGCCCTTTAAATACAGGCCCTTCAAAATCAATTACCATTTTGTTCACGCCCTCAGGAATAGGCTGACCAGGAATTCCACCCTGCCCCTGGCGAGTATTCACAACACTTGCTAACTCTTTTGATTTTGGGTCGAGTGGCCGCCATTCAATATCATAAGAAAACGTAAATTCATCGCCTTTACGCGCCTCTTTTTCAGGTACCCAATAGGCAACAATATTGTCAAACGTTTCATCTTTTGTAGGAATTTCAACTAGCTGTACAGCACCTTTACCCCAATCCCCCTGAGGCTTTATCCACGCTGATGAACGCTTATTGTAAAATACGCCATCGTCTTGGTAGTTATTAAAATCACGATCCCTTTGAATTAAACCAAAGCCTTTAGGGTTCTCATCAATAAAGCTATTGGTCGATACCGACTGAGGGTTATTTAACGGTCGCCAAATGTACTGCCCCGATCCAGTATGAATCGCTAAGCCATCACTATCGTGAATTTCTGGGCGCCAATCTTTAGCTTCTATTTTATCTTTTTCTGAGTACCAATACATACTCGTTAATGGCGCTATACCTAAACGCTCTACATCGGCGCGCATATACAAATTAGCACTCACAGAGGTGATATGGCCTTTGGCTTCTTTGTTATCTTTACTTAAACCAAACCGATAAGCACCGGTGATAGAGGGCCCTTCAAGCAATGCCCAAACAGACACACTTTCACCTTTTTTTTCTGCGGGGCCAATCCAAAATGCAGAAAAGCGCGGAAATTCTTCTGGTTGATTCATACCCGTATTAATTGCAATACCGCGAGCCGACAAACCATATTGCCCTTGTGGGCCATCAGTTCTAAAATAAGATGCTCCCAAAAACGATATCCAATCTGGTTTTATATCTGGGCGCATAATTCTAAAGCCTGCAAACCCAAACCCTTCTGGCAGGTCGTGGGCAGGGCTGTCGTCAGGCATATCAAAAAGCTCATTACTAAAAGGCAGTTCTCTAACGTTGTTTTTATCATCCCTAATATAAATACTTACTGGCTCAGGAAAGTATCGGCCAGGGTAAAATAGTTGCACAGGTGCCTTTTTACCATTTGGATATAAGGTTTTATCTTCTTTAAAACGTATTTTCCAGTGTTCGTCATACGTAATTTTATCAATTAACTCCGGCGCTGGCACCTTAGTTGCCGTATAGGGCTTTTCGGCAGAGGCTTTTGCCAGCGCTTTTAAGTCTTCGAATGAAAACTCCGTTTTATCTACTGCTTCTGTCGCGTAAGACGACATCGAAGTGCTAAAAATAATTGCGATAAA
Organism: Pseudoalteromonas carrageenovora IAM 12662; assembly: GCF_900239935.1. Taxonomy (NCBI): domain Bacteria; kingdom Pseudomonadati; phylum Pseudomonadota; class Gammaproteobacteria; order Alteromonadales; family Pseudoalteromonadaceae; genus Pseudoalteromonas; species Pseudoalteromonas carrageenovora. The sequence goes on along the minus strand of NZ_LT965929.1, from coordinate 346,636 downwards.
TAACTTTAATTTCATAAAAAGAATGTCCAATAAATTGAGTCAAATAAAAATGGGAACGCTGCACGAACGCATGTTTAACTTAAAGTTCTGTATGGATATTACGTTACGTAATATGAACTAGCGTTTACTAAAGTATTGTTATTTGTCTCTTCGTTAATTTGTTTTTGGTGCGGCGCGTTTGATGGTATCGCTGAAGTGAAAATAAGTGGGGATAGCGCAATTGATTATTAGATCGCTGGTATTCAAATGGATAAGGGTTGTATTTAGGTGGTGGAAAACGAAGAGGCTCACCACTTTTAAAACTTGCAATTAATGGCTGAATTTTACTAGTCGTCCACCTTAGGGCCTATTGTTAGCGCGTACTTTGCTGAATACTTGGCTTTTCCCAACCAAGAATATTTACGCAATAATTTACACCAACCACTAAATATTCCGTTATTTCTGAATTACCACACGATGAAAAACCATTACGCTTACTTTCTAAGTCGAACCAGCCACCAGTAATTATTTCGTAGAGCCACCCTGCTTGTAAGGAACATTCAGGCCAAAACTCTAACAAGTCACCTTCATCTAAGACTCGAAAACCTGCAGGCTCTTCGAAAATAATATCAATTTTATCACCGTCAATAGATATTGTAATTGTTAGGAGATCAACATCAAAATTAAGGTTTATAACCTCAATAGTATTTGTTGAATTATCACTCTCTAAAATTTTATATTTCACAAAACCTCTGAGTACCGCTAACGCCTCGTTAACCGGAGCATAGGTTGATAGCGTTTTTGCGCCTTTTGTTTTCTGAAAAAATGATGGCGACCGTCTACGCTTCTGTGCTTAACGACTTATTAGGTGTTTTTATCACTTTTGTTTGGAATGTCATTGCACAAAGAACACTCTACACCTTTACGTGATTGATATAGCCTTGAACATATAAATATTGTTGTTGTGATTAAAGACCAAGTACAAGCAAAGATTAATGCTTCTTGGACTGAATGCTGTTTAAGCAACTCAACTATAAAAAGTAAGGCAGCTACTCCAAGAAATACTTTTAATGCTCTAACGAACCAAAACTTAAATCCCATTTGAACTCCAAACCTGAGAAACACCTAACGCCCGCATAATGGGCGGATTAGCTTGGCTATAATTAGCGAAGAATGAGCGCCAGCCAAGCGAAAGACGTCCATTATTAATGCGTTTGTTAGGCACTTTTAACCGATAGGTATTCTTTGTATTGTTCTTCCATCTCTTTTTGTATCCATTCTTCTGTTACACCAAATTTTTCCCATACTTTTAAGTAAATAGTGTCAATTAATCGGTCTGTAACTTGAAATAAATAAATCATATCTTGAAGCTCTTTAATCATAACGACAATGCCATCACTTGTAGGGTCACAAAAGTGAGTAGCATAATCATAGAAGAAATCATGAGCTAGCCAATTACGTTTTTTCAGTGATAGGTTGAGCCTTTCTTCTATTTTAATGGGGATTTCAATTTTAGATTTAATTTGATTTAGTAGCCTACCAAAGGTTTGCTTGTTTAAGTGATCATATATATCTAACCACTCTTGCTCTGTTAATGCCGATTCATCAAGTAATTGGTATGCCATAGCAAAGTTGACCATACCTTTTTCTAAGCATTGACCTGCATAGGAAGCTAAGCCATAAAATGCAAATACCTCTTTTTGATCTTTATCTTCAATTGGAGGTATTGGGTTTATATCTTCTATTTCGATATTGTCAACGAGCATAATTGACTCACTAAATTCCTAACGCCCCATTAAGGGGAAATTTATTGTTGGCTATAATGTTGAACGGAGTGAAAATAGCCAACTGTAAATTTTCCCTCTTGAATGGCTTGTTATATTTACATTACTCTAACACTTGGTTTAGGTATGTTTCGACATCAGCGCTTTCATCATTAGCTAATTTAATCTCAAGAATGAAGATAGATAGTGCAAACCAACCAATAGCAAGACCAAAACTGAAGACTAAAAATAAAACTACAGCAGGAATACCGCCCCAAATTAACATTGCCAGTAATCGGCTGGTAATATTCAATGGCTTATCTTTTCGATATAATTTTACAGCGTTATTCACGATCTCGATTTTCTTACTATGCTTGAGGTCTTTTAACCTTTTGTCATCATAGAGTTTAAAATAAAACATTAAACCTCCTTGTAAATATAGACATAATGACTCCCACACGGTGTTAGCCTCCGCTTTTCGTGGGTTAGCTTAATTCAAAGCCAGAGCCATAATTAGTTTGTCAATTAACTAAACAGCAGAGGCTAACATGAACAAACATAGCATACTTTTTATCGGACTTGATACACATAAAGAATTCAATGAAGTCGCCTATATTGAAGAACATAGAGGCTCTCAACCTGTTCACCTTGGTCGATTTTCTTCTTCCAAAGTGGCCGTTCAAAAGCTTGTTCGTCAGTTTGAATCTAAATACCCTGGCGCAACGCTACACTTTGTTTATGAAGCAGGCCCTTGTGGTTATTGGATTTACAGATTAATCACAAGCCTTGGCCATTGCTGTTATGTGGTTGCCCCGTCTCTTATTCCTAAAAAACCAGGCGAGAAGATTAAAACCGATAAACGTGATGCCCTTAAGCTCGCTAAATTACTTAAATCTGAAGATTTAACACCTATCTATGTTCCCGAGCCTGAAGATGAAGCCGTACGCGATTTATCTCGCGCACGCGAAATAGCCATGGAAGATTTAAAAGATGCTAAATATCAATTAAAAGCGTTGATGCTTCGCAATAATATTAATTACAAAGGCACCGCAAATTGGTCACAAAAACATTTACGTTGGCTCACTGAGCTTGTGCTGCCACATCCCGCGCAGCACATTGTCTTACAGGAGTTTTTACAAACAATTACCGAGCGAATAAGCCGACTTGAAAGACTAGACAATGAACTAACACATCACGTCCATCAATGGCGTTATTATCCCGTTGTTAAAGCAATACAAGCAATGCGAGGTGTTCGCTTGTTGGTCGCCACCGGCGTTGTAGCTGAGCTTGGTGATTTATCGCGCTTCGACCATCCCCGTAAATTAATGAGTTATCTCGGTCTTGTACCCAGTGAACACTCGAGTGGTGGCAAACGCCATATTGGCGCTATCACAAAATGCGGAAACGGCCGAGCAAGACGCCTTCTCGTTGAAGGTGCACACACTTATCGGTATGCGGCAAATATATCGACAGATATGCAAAAACGACAAGAAGGTTTACCAAAGGACATTATTGATATTGCGTGGAAAGCACAACTTAGGCTCTGCAAGCGCTATAAAAAAATGATAGCCAAAGGGAAACACTACAACCTTGTTGTCACCGCAATTGCCCGAGAAATGATTGCGTACATATGGGCCATTGCAAAAGAAGTGGTACTTACGCCAGTGAACGCAAAACTTAGATTGGCAAGAGTACCCGCATGATAAACGAATTAGAGTTAATGCATGGGATCAAGCATCGGGTGTGGCACAACCACCGACGGCGTTAGGATGGCAATGCAGCTAACGCTGCATTGAACCACGAACATAGACTGAAGACAGGTGCCACGACGGAATAAGTAAGGTCTGCTCTGTTGCTAGAAATAGTAATAACCAACGAATATCAGCAAGATAACCGACGAAATTACTTGCTTCATCTTATGTATTAACTCGCTCTAATTCGAGCTAAAGTAATTATGGCTTAAAAAAGTTAGGCAGGGATCAGTGCGTTTAACTTGACAGTGGGAGTCATACCAACACTTTGCTAAGGGGCAATTGACTGTTGGCTAAACTTGCGCGAAGCGCCAAGCCAACTGTTAATTGTCCCAGTGAGTTTACGAACGAACTTGAGCAACTTGTTATATGCTTTCATTCGCCACTTCCTGATCAAACCATACATGTTCAGTTTCGCCGCCCAAGTTAAAACGATAGCCGAAAGGTAATGCCATATATAGTGCCAATTCAGGACGTTTTTCAATGATATGCTGGAAATGAACTGTAACCAATGAATCAATATTTCCATTATATTCATCAGTAGTTAACCACCAACCACTCATATGTTCAGGTGAAGGGTAACGAACTCCTTCAACTGGGGTAACTCCTTCGTAAATGCCTTTTGATATAGTTACAAGTTGAGCTTGCTCTACTGGTTGGTACTGAGCACCATAATGTTCACAACACTCTTGCTGATTTAACTCAATGCTCAAGATTTAGACTCCAAACTTTCAAAAGCATATAACGGCCCGCATAACGGGCAAAAATACGTAGGCTACAATACCAAGCGAAGCGCAGGGAGCCTACGTGTTTTGTCCCTAGCGAGCGCAGCGAGTGTTAATGCGTTTGTTAGGTATACATTACTCACCGTACTCTGATAAGTACAGCTTGATACCTAGACGCCCCATTATAGACATTGCTTCTGGTGACAATATTGCCCCGCCACCACATGCGTTCTCTCTTACAGTAAAACCAAGATCTGCTATGTACTTTGCTGGTGTGAGATTGAGAGGATTTGTGAGAAGCCAGAATTCTAGTGCTTCTATCTGAGATGGTAATTCCCAATCACCTTCTGCAAGGTGAGCTAATTTTTCACCTGAACCATCTACTTTGACATAAATTGGCACTGAACCTTCCTTGTATATCTAACAGCTTATTGAACACCACTTTGGGGGTTTATAGCACCCCAAAACGGCGTATATTACATTGTTCAATAATTCCACTAAATAACTTTAATGTAAACAAGTATTTAGGCATTTTATAAAAAGCCCTTTGTTATTTTGCACCAAAACGGCGTTTAATAATGTTATTGGACAAAATTAAATTAGCTGTTTATATAAACAGTTACTTCTGTAAGTTAGCTTTATTTATGTAGCTACCTTTTACGACCATAATTAACGAACGTACGGATACTAAGCGCTACACAAGCTTATTGAGGCTTACTTATACTGGATTAGCATTTTTATACGCTTTAATAGTTAACGTTTAGCCTTATTCGGTAAAAAAACTCGATTAAAAACAGAGGAAAGTAATACGAATATTTTGGCTTTATGTATTTAGCGCGTAATTAGCTAAAGCATTGGTGAGATAAGCGAGCCTTAACATATTGATAATACAGGCTCGCTAAGGTGTTTACCTTACATCAAAGTTCACGTGGTCAAAGTATGGATTTTTCTCACGCGCTTTAAGCACGCTGATTGTAGTGAGCATAATGAGTTGCAACTCGCTATTTACGTTAACAACTATGCATTCGTCTCTATTAGCATTGCGTTTTGTATCAGTTGCTACGCCACATACTTCGTCGCCATTTTTTAAAATAAGCTCAACGCTTAAATGGTGCATACAAGCAATTTCGATGTAGTCGTATTGGTTGCAACTGATCATAACGTCCTCTTTATTTAGTCGGCTTAAAAATCATTAAAAAAGCAATAACAACAAGGTTTGCTATATACCACAAATCTTTAATTACAAATTGCCCTAAACGATCCAATAAAGTGGAAGAACTAAATGCACCGGTTGCGGTAATTAAGAATGTTTGGGTCATCATAAATACGCTTAAACACGCTAAACCACTTACAATAATTAGCTTTTTATTATTTAAAAATAGCCCTAAGCCCAATAACACAGCAAATAATACATCAAACCCGCCAATCACGTTAGACGCGCCTTGTACGCTAAATACCGTGTATAACCACGACATAAACGGAGACGTTTCAACAAGACTTACAATACCTTTTGCTTCAAATTCATAAAACTTCATGCCGCCAATCCACAATAAAACCATGGCAACCGGTATAAAGTTTAAAAGTACATGTTGTTTGTCGGTAAGCTTGTCTTTATAAAACAAAAATAAATACAAAGGCACTACAGCAAAGTATTTAATTATGCCCTGCCCGCTACCAATGATTGGAAAGCCGCCAAGTTGCGCCATCCAACGGTTACTGGCAAACAAAGTAAGTAATGCAACTAAACTTATAATTGCTGCAAGTAAAAGTGCGACTGTAGGTTTCATTAGTTTAAAACGAGCGAGCACGGTGGCGAATGCTAAAGCAATCATAAAGGAGCCACTAATTAAACCTAACGCAGATACAGACATTAGCGAGTCAACGCCATAAAAACTAAACGTAGCCGTTAAAGTATTAGGGTTTGATCCTAACGCAAACGACAAGCCAAGTAGCAAAAAGCTACTCGCTAATAAAAAAGTAATCACGTTATTGGTTAGTTTTAAGTTCATTGTATTTCCAAGTATTCGTTGAGGCTTATAAAGACCTTACGAACCTATAAAACAATTCAAGCTAACTCTTAAAAATCATAGTTGATTAAGCACACTGTAAGCTCTTATCGGGTAATGTAATCAATCACTTTAGTTTATAGTTAATTTCCTCTTTATTAATAAAATTAAATAAGTTTAATTTTCATATGATGTGCGTCATCTTTTTTATTATTAAATGAAGTAGAATAACGTTGCCTTTTGAATAAACAGAATGTATGCATTTCTAAAACTTAGGGACATTTTTAATGAAAGGTACTGATATTCGAGTTACCTCTGGTCTGATTTCTATAGCCATTGTTTTACTACTTTGGTTTGCTGTACCACCTCCGCAAGGTGTTACCGAAAATGCATGGCATTTGCTCGCTTTATTTATTGGTACTGTAGTTGCCATTATTGGTAAAGCAATGCCTATCGGTGCCATTGCTATTTTAGCTATTACTTCTGTTGCACTAACCGGCGTAACTAATGACAGCCCATCTGGCGCTATTAAAGATGCATTAAGTGGCTTTTCTAATTCATTAATTTGGCTGATTGGTATTGCTATTATTATTTCTCGGGGTTTAGCTAAAACTGGTTTGGGAAACCGTATTGGCTATAATTTTATTTCTTTTTTTGGTAAAAAAACTATTGGTATTGGCTATGCACTCGCGCTGTCTGAACTTGTTATAGCGCCTGTGACGCCAAGTAATACCGCGCGAGGCGGCGCTATTATTCACCCAATTATGAAGTCGATAGCAACAAGCTTTGGCTCGTCCCCTGAGGAAGGTACCTCTCGTAAAATTGGCCACTACCTTGCTTTAGTGAGCTACCATATAAACCCTATTACATCAGCTATGTTTATTACAGCGACTGCGCCAAACCCGCTAATTGTAAAGCTTATTGCAGATGCTACTGGTGCAAATATTAGTATTACTTGGAGTACGTGGGCGCTCGCAGCGCTTGTTCCTGGTTTGCTATGTATTGCCCTTGTGCCTTTGGTTGTTTATGCCATTTACCCACCTGAAGTTAAAAGTACGCCCGACGCTAAAACCTACGCAGAATCTAAATTAACTGAAATGGGCCCAATGAGTTACGGCGAAAAAATAATGGTGGGTGTTTTTGCCATGCTGCTTATTTTATGGGCCGGCGTGCCTGCAATGATTTTAGGGGCTGACTACGCAGTTAATACAACCGCAGTGGCTTTTTTGGGTCTGTCGGTTTTATTAGTGACTGGTGTATTAAGCTGGGACGATGTACTTAAAGAAAAGTCTGCGTGGGATACCGTTGTTTGGTTTTCAGCATTAGTAATGATGGCCACTTTTTTAAATAAACTAGGTTTGGTAACGTGGTTTTCAACACTTGTTGAGAGCAATATTGCGCAACTGGGCTTTGACTGGATTGTATCGGCCATTATATTGGTAGCTGTGTATTTTTACGCTCATTACTTTTTTGCCAGTACCACAGCACATATTACTGCTATGTTTGCCGCATTTTACGCCGCAGGTTTAGCGCTTGGCGCTCCGCCTTTATTTTTAGGTTTACTGTTAGCTGGCGCTTCATCACTCATGATGTCGTTAACGCATTACGCAACAGGCACATCTCCCATCGTGTTTGGCTCAGGCTATGTATCGTTAAAAGACTGGTGGGTAATGGGCCTTATAATGAGCGTTATTAATTTAAGTGTATGGGGAATTATTGGCGGGCTTTGGTGGAAGGCACTTGGGTATTGGTAGTATTGCCTTTGTTAGCTTGGCTTGCACATTTAATACTGCAGACTTATTTTGATTAGTTCTACTAATATAAACATTAAGGCTGTTGCAAGGTAGCACTATGGTTTTTAAATTCATAAAGGCAGCATATTCAGACCGAGGCTACTTATTAAGCCTCAGAAAACTGACTATGGTTGAACACTTAGAAAATGCCGGGTTATTTTTAACTGAGCAACAGCATAATGAAAGGGTTGATGAGCAATACGATTGCTCTCATCTCATACAGTTTAATGGTGATATTTTAGGTACGTTAAAGTACAAAATATGGGGTAGCCACATTGAAATAATGCAATTGCAAATACACCCCAACCATCAAAATAAAGGCTACGGCAGAGGCGTTATTGAGCAAGTAATTAAAACTGCAAAGTTAAAGCCTATCAAACTAACAGTACTTAAAAACAACCCTGCTAAAGCACTTTATACTCGACTAGGCTTTAAGATCACTGAGGAAGATAACTATGAGTACCATATGCAAACCCAGCCTATAAATAACTAAGAGCTACTCTCTTTGATCTTTAAAATCTTTTTTTCTGAAAATGGTTAGGTGCCAGCCCCATTTAAGCGAGCCTAATCTTAAAAATACAGTGGTAAAAAGTGAGCCTAAAATACACCAAATGTAATCGACTTCTATGGTAAACAGCGCAGCATAAACTAGGCCGCCTACTAAACAGGCTGAAGCATAGGGCTCGTTTCGCATAACTGAAGGTACTTCGCGGCAAATTACGTCTCGTATTAGGCCGCCAAAAATCCCTGTGGTGATCCCCATTGTTATCGCTATTACCATACCTGTGCCGCTTATTAAGGCTTTTTCTATCCCCATAATATTAAATAACGCCATACCTATGGCATCGACTAATAAAAAATAATAGTTATTTACATGAGGTAAGTAACGCACAAAAAATATGGTGGCAATAATAGCGGCGTATGTTGAGTATAAATACTCAGGCGTGGCTATCCAAAATATAGGTTTATCTAAAAGTATGTCTCTTAGCGTGCCGCCACCTAAAGCAGTTACAGTTGCTACCACCACTACACCAAAACCACTTATGCTTTTTTCATAGCCGAGCAATGCACCTGCTACCGAAAAAAATGCCACCCCAAGCAGCCCCAACACCATAAAATATTCAGCGGTCATGTGCAGTCCTTTTAAAAAATTTATAAATGAGTGCATCAACTTATGTGCCAAAAATAATTAGCGAAAGCGAAAGTGGATTAAAAAATATTATTTAAAAACAATACAGTAGTAAACGTTTAACGCGGTTGTAGGTCAGGCTTAATAAAATGTAATATTTAAAAAGGTAATTATTTTAAAAGTGAGTAGTTTTTACACATTTTTTGTTTTTAACTGTTCTGCCTTTTTTAGTGCCCACCAGCCAATTATTAGGCTCATTAGTATACGTACGGGAAAGTAAATAACAGCAGGAATGCCAAATAACCAATTGGCAAAGCCTTCGGGCATTACATAAAGCGCAACCTGCTTCACCCAATATATAAACTCAACATACTGTGCTAAAAAGTCATTAAGCGATAAGTTTAAAAGTGCTAAATTATTACCTATTAAAACCCATAGTGCATACAAGCCAAGTAAGCCATCGCCCACACTGCCAATGTATGATGAGTAGCCAATAAATAATAAAAAGCTGCGCATAATAAGTCCTTGTTGCTGCATCGTTAAGTTAAAAAATAGACTAGCTTAGTTAATTGCAGCCTTTGTTGGTTTTAACTAGGTGAACGTCATGAACACTTGCGTGCGCCCCACAGTAAAACATGTAGTTAGAGCAATGATAGTTTTTATCCTTAATATGCAAGCCATTCTCGTCAAATTCTAGTTCAAACTTACAGTTAATATCGTATTCGGGCTCTTGTTCTTCAAACACTAGTTTTTTACCCTTTAGTATTAAAGGCAATGGTTCTGAAACTCCTTCTACAGGGGCGGTGATAGTACAAATGTGAAAGTTGTAACCCCATATCAAGCCTTCTGTAAAATATTTATCATCTTCTTTAAATACATTTATATAGCTCGTTTTTAACTTAAAACGCTCATTACTTTCGCTCCCATCTTCGTTGAGCATAGGGATCGCACTCGTTATTTTATCCGTCCTTGAATAGCATCCCTCAAATGAGCTTGCATATGAATATTCACTAAAGATGGCACTTGCTAGCATCAAAAATATTAAAATCGGTTTGATCACCACAACTCCTTGCTGCGCTGTTAATCTTCCTCAAAAAAACGGCCCTTATCATCTGTCATTTTTACTGGTAGGGCGTTATCAACCATAAAATAATAAAAGCGTAGGTCGTCAATTAAATCTGGTGCCGTTATTTCAATATCTTGGTATGTGGCGTTTTTAAATTTAAATCTTAAAATATGCTCAAAACGCTTAGTTTGGCAATAAAGTACTTCTTCTAGCTCAGACACCTTTATATTTATGCCGAGTAGTTCAAACTCGCCATTTACAATTTCAACTGCCTGAGATTGTTCTTTGTTTATACAATACCACTGTGAAAACACCCTCAATAATACAAACGCAAATAAGTATAAAAATTGATGCAGCAAAGGCTGTTCAATAAATACCTCTACCCAAAATAAAATTATAACTGCGATAAATGTATTGAAACCAAGTGTCCAAAGTAATTTTGCACTGGGTGCTTTTTTATACCTCGTTAGTTTATTCATAAATACCTTTTAAACATTATCCTTAGCTGGGTATTACTACTTCTCAATATAACTCACTTTGGTTCCTGCTATATGGTCGTGTAAACAGCGTTTATCTTTTGCAAAAATAAAGGCTGGATTAACTACGCCAGCTATCACCTGCCCTACAGAAGGTACAAGCGATAACAGCTGCATGGGTAACATGCGTTTAAAGTAAATAGTTGTAAAACTCGCTTTTGTGCCATCTATGTTTTCTATACGAATAGACATACAGTACTTACCAATAGTTTGTCCGCTGTGATACATAAGGTAACCATGAAGTACTAAAACGCTAAGTACACCATAACCCAATAAAAACAAAGATAACCCAAGGGTTGGCTGCATTAAGCTATCAAAGCCGATATACATCATTAAAGGTATAGTAAAAGCGATTCCTATTAGGCCATCAATTATGGCAGCAACGAGCCTATCCCCGCGTGATGCTTGTTCGCCCACTATTTTTGAGTCGGTATTTTGTGTGGGATCTTGCGCTTCTCGGGTTTTAATAAGCTCGTCTATTTCTTTTGCGCGCTCAGGAAAGCGTTCTCGATCAATTACTTTTGCGCTGGAGTAAAGCTCATCTAAGGTGTAGGAGGTAAAGTCTATTTGAGTGTTCAATTTTGTACATTCCTTTGAATAATCCTCCTCAAAATAGCATATATAGTTAATAATATTCAATAAGTTATAAAGCAGACTATTTAGCCATTAAGCTTATAGCCAACCCCATAAACTGCAGTAATAGGGTTTAAATCGCTTTTAATATCATTAATTTTTTTACGAATATTTTTAATGTGGTTATCAATATTACGGTCTGATATTTCAACTGTGTGGTTATAAACGCTATTAATGATATCTTCACGGCTAAATACACGGCCCACATGGCTAATAAACAATAAAAATATTTTAAACTCTACTGCTGTCAGCGCTAGGCTTTTACCATGGACTAAAGCTACGTAATCATCTTTAAATAACTCAAATTCACCATAGCTAACTACATTATTTTTAGGCTGGCTTAAGCGCCTTAATACGGCTTTTATTCTGGCCATCACCTCTTTAGGGCTAAAAGGTTTGCATATGTAGTCATCAGCGCCAAGTTCAAGCCCTTGTAATCGGTCTAGCTCTTCACGTTTGGCGGTTACCATAATAATAGGTATGCTTGAAAACGACCTAACCTGTTTGCAAATAGTTAGCCCGTCAATATGAGGGATCATTAAATCGAGTAAAATTAAATCGGGCTGATTATTTTTTACAAAGCTCACTACTCCATTGCCAGTGTTAAAATACTCTGTGCTGTAACCTTGTTGTTGGCTGTAAGCTATGAGTACTTCGGCTATGTTTTTTTCGTCTTCTACTATTAGTATTTTTTGTTTAGTCATCGTGTTACTCAAAAAGCGGTAAAGTTATTTTAGCTTCGAGCCCACCTAGTGCACTATGGCCAAGCGTAATATCGCCATTGTGCGCCAACACTATTTGCTGGCAAAGCGCTAAGCCGAGCCCCGAGCCGCCAAATTCTCTATTACGAGACTTTTCTACTCGGTAAAATCGCTCAAAAAGTTTGTTTAATTCTTCGCTTTTGACCCCGGGTGCTGAGTCTTGAATACATAATGTAACTTCTTTACGTTTAAGGTTTTTGCAAATAGTTATATTTACTTGCCCACCAGCATGGGTGTATCTGCAAGTGTTTTCTAGTAGGTTGGTAAATAACTGCATTAAGCGGTCTTTATCGGCATTTATAAAATATTGTGGCGCGGCAATTAAACTTTCATTGTTTAAGGTTAGCGAGCGCTCTTTAAAACGTGCACTAAAATTTTGTAAAGCGAGTTTAAATACCTTGGTTAAATCAAGCTTATTAAAATGATAGGTTAAATTAGCTGTGTCGTTATTTACCAGTTGAGCTAGGTCGTCAACAATATGATTTAAGTTATCTACTTGCTCTATTAATAAGTTTATACGTTTTTCGTCGGCTATAAAAACGCCATCTTGCACAGCTAATAAATGAGAGCGCAATACAGTAATGGGGGTTTTAAGTTCATGAGACGTATCCGACATCCATTGAAAGCGCATTTGCTGGTTGTGCTCAAGTGTATTAGCCAACTCGTTTACGTTACTTGTGAGTATACCTAGCTCATCGCGCGTTAAAGGGGTTATTCGGTTTGAAAAGTTCCCTTTATTAAGCTGATTTGTGCCATGCACTATTTGTTTAATTGGCTTAGTTAAATGACGAGAGAGTAAAATAGCCATTACAAAAGCCAATAAAATTACAAGCAGCGTAATCATAAAGTAGTTATGAAACTGAGCCGTTAAAAAGGCTTTTGCGGGGCTGTTTTCAACTAAGCGTGACGGCATTAAACCAAGCCAGCCAACGGTATTTTTGTTAATTACTATAGGCTCAATATGAGGATTGTCGGCTATTTGAGGCTTGCCTACCACAACCTGTTTCTCTGCGTTATATAAGCTAATACGCTGCCCTGTTTTAAGCAAATCGGCGGGTAAATTTATCCATAACAATGAGGGGGTTGGTTGTAGTGGTTTGCTTGCTACGCTACTTTTTGGCTTGCTTTTAACTGGTTTAGATTTTGGGGCAACAATAGAGCGCCATAAATGTACACTTTGAGAAATACCCTGCCAGCTATTATATTGGCTATACACTTTGGCAAGTTGCTGTTTTACATTAGCTAAATGCTGTTGTTCTTCTTTTTCAACAAAGTTATTAAACTCGCTAGCAAAGTTCATATAAATAAACACAAACATTAAGCCTACGAGCGTTATATTCGTTATAAAAAATGCTAAAAAGAATTTATGTATTAGTTTCACAGGTACTCTATTTTTTTAGGCTGTAGGCGTGTGCGGTAATAGTGCTTACACTCTAATTAGCAGTATTGCATAACGAGGGTTTACAATTAAGCTTTAAATAAATAACCCCTCGTTATTTAGCACATTAAAAGCTGGCGTTTAAAGCTTCACCAGCATTGATCAACTTATACTGCGGTTTAACAATGTTAGCGTGCACCGCGCCTAAGCTTTTAGAAAACGACAACGACACATCACTTACTTTTGAAACCTTATGCCGTGCTAGCAAAACTATTTCATCATGTTGATTTGGGTATGTGTTGAATAATGCTCGCTCAAACTTTATTGCTTGATTATTTATTTGCAATTGAGTCGATTGTAAAAGCATAATTTTAATATAGTTTTGCTGATCATTTATGCCCAAATTTTCTGGCATAACTTGTTCTATGTCGCCCATTAACCACGCTTGATCACTTTGTAATGTAGCTGCTAAATGGGCTGTGTCGGTTATTATTTTAACTTCTACTTGGCCATCTCTTAAAATAATATGAGCACTTGTGCCATTAAGCTCATGCGCGCTCACGGCTGCACTTAAATTTAGTAATACACACATAAAAATTAAATAGCACTTTTTTAATACAAACATATCTTGCCTTTAAGTTTATTAATGCGGCTCATTTATAGTCACTCTACAAATAAGCGTATTATCGGTCTCTAAATCGCTACCCCAAATAAACTGTGCGGTTTTATCCCAGTTTATATCATCGAACCCGTCTTTAGGGCTTACCGAGGAGGTGGTATGCTCGGTAGCATTAGGCCAGGTGCTGTCATCAAAGTTACTTTTTAACCAATCGCGTGGCGCTTCTTTTGCCATATATTTGCACGGAGCGATACCTGCGGTTGGGTTTTGGCTATTTTCACATGTTTTATCTAGTGGGGCTTTGTGTAACATTTCACATTTTAAGGTTTTATTACTTACCGCCACTATTTTATTATTTTTGGTATCAGTAATTTGCATTATAAAACCACCATCGCCCATTTGCTGCCTGCGCGTACCTATGTACTCAAGCCCTGTATTATTTTGCTTAAAGTCTTTAATAATAAAATTAAGCTGTATAGGGTAAGACGCTGAAAAGTTAATGCTTTCTGCATTAAAAGATCGCTCTGTAGTAATAGGTACAGAGTCTTCAATTAGTAATTTATCTCCAATATAGGCTGCAAACCAATTGTCGGCCCATGCCTCTAATTTAAAACGAGCTTCGGGATTATTTTGACTTAGTTTTTTAGCTTGTGGTTGCTGACCTCGGCAAAAAGTCCCTGTTTGAATACCGTTTTTGTTACTAATGGTTTTTTGTTTAAAGTCAAAACAGTCATCCCCCTGCTTTGAAGGACTATAAGTTGTAAAGTATTGCTCATTTTTATATGTGTAGCGCATAGTACGGCTACCATCTTCGCCTACTGTGTGAGTTAAATTTGTTACCCCACCAACAGGTGGTTTTAATTGAGATCTAATACCTTGGGTATCACCACTAAGCGGCGCAACTCGTGGTAATACACGCGTATCGACCTCACCTACTAAACATTGAAAAATATACGGTGCATTTTTTGATGTGTGGTATCGGTAGCCAAACTTGCTATCACTTTGCCCGTTACACACATCGAGTTCGTTTTTGGCAATGGTACTGCCATCAGGGTTTTTATTGCCATACAGCGGGTATCCGTCGTACGCCCAGCCAATAATGGCATCACTGCTTTGGTTTTTCATTGTGTCGATCATACATGTGGGTGCTACATGGTAGTGGTAATCATCCCCGCGCCCTGCATGGCCGCCACAGTTATCTAGTTGGCCTAACTTTAAAGTATCGTGTTTGGCATCATACTGATTAACGTTTAACTCACCTTGCGATGAATAATCGTAAATTGGTACACCATTTACCGCTACACCAAGTGCTGCATCTATTGTTGTAAGCTTTTTGGCCTTTTCGGGAGCTAACTTAATAGGTGCGGCGTAATTTTTTGCTGGTACTGGCACCTGTTCATTAGTACCTGTTATACCCGTCATCACAGGGTGTTCAGGGTAAGTATTCGATACTATGTAAGCATATTGGTTATCGCAGGTAACGCGTGCGTTTTTACTAAACCCTGCGTTATTTACAGAGCTTTTTATTGTATTACAGCGACTAGATTGCAAAGCTGTTAAATCAACAGGAGGTGCTGAGTTAACTAAACTTAAAGGTGTTTTTATACCTTCATGCACT
Source organism: Pseudoalteromonas carrageenovora IAM 12662 (assembly GCF_900239935.1). NCBI lineage: Bacteria > Pseudomonadati > Pseudomonadota > Gammaproteobacteria > Alteromonadales > Pseudoalteromonadaceae > Pseudoalteromonas > Pseudoalteromonas carrageenovora. The sequence goes on along the minus strand of NZ_LT965929.1, from coordinate 330,879 downwards.
TTAGGCTTTTTACGTGCAGGCTTATGTGGACTGCCTGCTCGCTCGTAAGTTACCGTCATTTGTGCTGAGTCTAGGGTAATATTTTTTATAGCTTTAAGTAAGGTAGCTCTATCTACTTGAGTGTTTTTAGCAAAATTTATCGCATCCGATAGTGCATAAACAGTATATGTATAGCGTTTTTCACCAGGCCCCTTTGAGCAAGGCGGCGCATACTGGTTCAAATTATTAACACTGTTGCTACCAAGTTCTGCTTTAATATCAGCTAAATTTTGGCCGCTATTTATGTGTGAAGTGCTTGCATTAATATTATAAACATTCCAATACCAATGTACTCCATCGGGCGCATTGTGATGCATTATGAGAGCATAATACTTTGTGCCTTTTGGTGCTCCACTCCAGCTAAGAGGGGGGTTAACACTATTGCCATCACAGGTATAGGCTACAGGTAACGTACCGTTATTTTTCATTACGTTACTAACTAATTTAAACGTATTGGATTCCGAGCTTTGTGTATCACTTGTGTTGTTATTACACCCAGCTAACGAAACCCCGTACACTATGGCAAAGCATAATATCCATAAGTTTTTCATTTTTTGCGCTCCAATATGTCACAGCAGATATAAATATTTATAGATAGTGTAATGAGCAATTGTAGGGGAATTATGTAGATTGGTAGTTTGTATCTTCAAACTAGTTAACAGGGCCTAAAGGCCCTTATAATTTTTATAGTTTGTAATTAAGTTTTAAGCGCCGCAATAAGCCAATATTTAATAGGTTAAAAAATAACAAGGCCAACAACACAATTAAAAAAGTAAGAAGTTGATAAAAATGTAAATTAATATTGCTTTGTGCGCCTTCAAATAACTATTTTTTGTCAATTTAAGCTTATATGAGGGCGTTTTAAAATTAAAAACATTGCTCTACTGTACCGCATCTTTATTTTTAGGGTTTACTAAATTCATTACCGCAAGGTAAATCCAACCACCAATAAAAGTAAACCCTAATACAAACGTAACAAGTGCGCTAACAAGCTTTGAACGGTTTTGTTTAGCTGCTAAACGTAATGACAATAAGGCAGGTATTAAAGATGAAAAAATTAAAATAATGTAGACAAAATTAGCACTGATATTCATTAAAAATCCTTTATGTTAATTAGGGTATGGTTATCTTTTAAGGTAAAACTAACAATACCAAAAATATTTAAACCACATCTAAAGCTATCATAAAAGGCGCTTTTATAGGTACATTTAATGATACAAAAAAGGCTGCATTAAATAGCAGCCTTTTGTGGTCATATTCAGAAGCGTTTAAAATTTTAAAAGTGCCATTTAACCATTAAATTTGGGTTGTGCTCTGTTTCGCCATCTACTCCAAACTTATTTTTCCAAAATACGTATTCAATACCTACATCTAGGCGGCCTGTATCGAGGCCAAGCATTGGGGCAATGTTGTACTTAAGTTGCGAGGTAAAGTTAAAACCGCCTTCACTTTTACCAAACATAGTGTCGGTGCTATCAACAATATCTAAAAAGCCATCGTATCTAAAATTACCTTTGTTATAGCCCCACGTTACGGTTATTTGGTTGTTATCTTCACGCTCTATACCTATATCGTCTTGAAAACGACGGTAATAAGCCACATTAAAGTATTGAAAACCAGGTACATCTAACGACACGCCACCACCTAATAAATAGTTATTTTGATCGGTATCGCCTGAGCCATATTCTGTTTGTAGCCCTAAAAACACCTCTTTAACAAAGCCGTCTTGTGGTTTATACAGCGTTGGGTTTATATTTAGCTCTCCGTATACTTCATCAGGGTTACTTAACCTATCCATAAAGAAGAACGTGCTTCCCCAGGTATGGCCCGATGCGTGCTCAATGGTTACTACGCTTCTGTCGTCTTCCTCGCCAGAAAACGGTTCTAGGTAATCTGCACCAGTCATAGCGGTAATACTAAAATCTGACCAAAGCTCTTTTGCCGACACGCCCGTTGAACACAGTGATATTGCAGTTACTAACGCTAAACTTTTTATTGTTTTGATTTTCATTATTGATCCCTTTTTTGTAATTTTATTAGTTTAGTTAAGATGATCTGTACTTGCTGAATAATTTTCAGGCAATACCAGCGTCATAACTATTGCTGTTAAACCTGATACCGTAACAGCACTTCCAAATATGGCGGTTACTAGCTTAGGCGCATTAATAAATAGCTCTGGTACAAAACTAACCCCTAGCCCCATGCCTAAGCTCACCGCAATAATAAGTAAGCTACGGCGATTGATTTTTTCACTGGCCAGTATTTTGACCCCTGCGGCTGCCACGGTACCAAACATCACGAGCGTTGCGCCGCCTAGTACAGGTTTTGGTATGTTTTGCAGTACAGCACCAATTACCGGAAATAATCCTAAAACAATCAGTATTGCGCCAATCCATAGGCCAATGTACCTACTTGCTACACCTGTTAACTGAATAACGCCGTTGTTTTGACTAAAAGTAGTATTAGGAAAGGTATTAAACGCGGCTGCAATCATTGAGTTAACGCCATCACCTAAAATGCCTCCACGTATGCGTGCTAAATAGCTTGCACCTTTAACGGGTAATTTAGATACTGCACAATTAGCGGTTATATCGCCGGTCGATTCTATGGCTGTAATAAGGTATAAAAAGCCAAAAGCAATCATGGCGCCAAAATCAACATTAAAGCCATATTTGAATGGTATTGGCATGGCAATTAAATCAAACTCGCCCACCTCAAATTTGGCAATACCTAATAAAACCGCTAGCAGCCAACCTACTATCATGGCTACAACCACAGCAGTAAGCCTTACCCATTGGTTTTTACTGGCGTTAAGTAACACCACTAGTGCCACCACCGAAAAACCAACAATTAAGTTACTTGCTGAAGCAAACTTTTCGGGCATATTAGTTAATAACCATTGGCCACCGCCTATGTCGGTCATGCCTACTTTAATGAGGTAAACCCCAATGGTGGTGATCACCACACCGGTGACTACAGGTTTAATTACCTTCCCGAGTTTTTCTATAAAAAAACTAATAAAAATCTCTACAAAGGCCGCTAAAAAACACACTGCAAATATAGTAGCAAGTACCTCATCGTTATTGCCCCCAGTGGCTTTTACGGTAAATCCGGTTGCCAAAATGGTGCCTAAAAAAGCAAAACTGGTGCCTTGAACGCATATAAGCCCTGAGCCTACAGGCCCTACTCGTCGCGCTTGTATAAAAGTACCAACTCCCGATACAAACAGCGCCATACTAATTAAATACGGTATTTCGCTGCCGAGCCCCAATACCCCACCAATAATAAGCGTGGGCGTAATAATGCCAACAAAGCTTGCTAGCACATGTTGTAGTGCGGCAAAAAATGATTCAGTTAGCCCTGGTTTATCATCTACCGCGTATATTATGTCTTCTGAAATAGCTTCTTGGTTTGACATGGTCAATATCCTTTTAGCGCTTAAATTTGGGCAAGGTAAAACAACCTTGCCCTTATTTTAATTTAACTACCTAAGCGCTTATTTAAGCTGCCCTTCAACGCCTTCTACGTAAAAGTCCATACCTAGTAAGGTTTTATCATCGATTGTTTGGCCCGCTTTAGTAACCAACTCACCTTGCTGGTTTTTAATTGGACCACTAAATGGATGAAACTCGCCATTAGCAATTTTTGCACTAAGAGCGTCAATTTCAGCGACTACATTGGCAGGAATATCTTTACTCAGTGGCGCTAAACGCGTCATACCAGCGTCTATACCTTTCCATACATCTTGCGATTGCCACTCGTCGTCAAGCACTTGCTGTACACGCTGGGCATAAAACTCATCCCAATGGTGCACAGGTGCCGTAAGGTGCGCTTTTTTACCATAGCCGCTCATATCTGAGTGGTAACCAATCGCGTATATTCCGGCTGCTTCTGCGGCTTGAAGTGGCGCAGGCGAGTCGGTATGTTGAGTAATAATATCAACACCTTGGTCGATTAAGCTGTCGGCAGCTTCGCGCTCTTTACCTGGGTCGAACCAGCTATTAACCCAGACTACTTTTACTTTTGCGTTAGGTTTTACTGAGCGCAGGCCTAAAGTAAACGCGTTAATACCGCGTATTACCTCAGGAATAGGAAACGCGGCAATATAGCCAATACTGTCAGACTTACTCATGTGCCCAGCAATAACACCGGTTAAGTAACGTCCTTCGTAAATACGGTCAAAGTAAGTGCCTACATTTTTAGCGCGTTTATAACCTGTTGCATGCTCAAACTTTACATTAGGAAAACGTTTAGCCACTTTAATGGTCGGGTTCATGTAGCCAAACGAGGTGGTAAATATTAAATCGTGCCCGCTTTTAGCTAATTGTGTAATAACTCGCTCTGCATCGGCGCCCTCAGGTACGCTTTCTACAAAGGTGGTTTCTATTTTTTCGCCAAATTTTTCTTCTAGGTAGTGGCGGCTTACATCGTGTGTGTAGGTCCAACCGGCTTCGCCAATGGGGCTTACATATACAAACCCTACTTTTACGCTGTCTTTTGCAAGTGCACTCGCGCTTAACCCTAAGCTAAGTGCTACGCCAAGCGCTGTTATTAGTTTTTTCATTGTTATTCTCCGTGTTGTATTTTTAATATCCTGTTGAAGGCTTATTTTTACTCTTTATTTAAAGTTTTAATGCCCTTTGTGCCACGGTTTCCCTAGCCACATGGGTTCGTACATTTTTAGTTTTTGTTTATTTTTACTTAGCATAATCAATACGATAAGCGTTGCACCATAAGGCAGCATGGCCAGTAAATTAGAATCAATCGCTAAGCCAAATGCCTGTGCCACTAAGTGCATAATGCTGGCAAAACCAAATAAATAAGCGCCGAGCATTACCCGCTCAATTCGCCAGCTTGCAAAAACCACTAAAGCCAGCGCTATCCAGCCACGCCCTGATGTCATGTTTTGTGTCCAAAGCGGTGTGTAAGCAAGTGACAAATACGCCCCTGCAATACCCGCTAATGCGCCGCCAAACATCACCGCTAAATAACGAGTACGCATTACTGGTAAACCTAGGTTATTGCCTACACCTGGGCTTTCGCCAATAGCACGTACTGCAAGCCCTGCTCGATGATGTTTAAAAAATAAATAAGCACCTAGCACTAACGCCCAGCTTAAATACACAATGGCATCTTGCGAAAATAGCGCTTTGCCCAGTACCGGAATATGCTCAAACCCAGCAATTGCTAAAGTAGGTAAAGCATTAATGGTTTTTCCCTCATAGTCGGCGCCTAAAAAGGCCGACAAACCCGTGCCAAAAATAGTGAGCGCCAATCCTGCTGCCACTTGGCTGGCATTTAAATTAAGTGCTACAAACGCAAATACTAACGACGCCATAATCCCCACAAGCGCAGCCACACTAAAGCCTATAAGTAGGTTGTCGCACTGGTACATGGTTATAAATCCTGCCACCGCACCGAGCAGCATCATGCCCTCTTGCCCAAGGTTAAGTGTGCCGCTTTTCTCACATACCATTTCACCTAGTGCCACCAGCAATAAAGGCGTACCGGTACGAATAGTGGCGTATAAAATATTAGTAATAACCTCTAAATCCATTTTTATGACTCCTGTGCAATAGGGGTTAGCTGCGTTTTTTGTTGTTTAAATGGCAGCGATAATTTAATGCGATAACCAATAAGCACATCGCACGAGAGTAAATAAAACAGCATTAACCCCTGAAAAATACCGGTAATCGCATTGGGCAAACCTATGTTTATTTGCGCCATTTCCCCGCCCATATAAATAAGCCCCATTAATAGCCCTGCCAAGGTAATACCCAGAGGATGTAAGCGCCCCAAAAAGGCTACAATAATCGCTGCGTAACCATATCCGGGTGATATTTTCGGCACTAATTGCCCAATAGGCCCAGCCACTTCGCCAGCTCCCGCAAGCCCTGCTAATCCGCCACTAATCACTAATACACCGGCAATTAAAAACGCGCGTTTATAGCCCGCCATTTTGGCAGCAGATGCATCAAGCCCGAGTACTTGAATTTGAAAACCCACAAAGGTTTTACTAATAAACACCCATGTTGCACACAGCGCTAATAGCGCAAAAGCCAGCCCTAAGTGAAGTCGAGTGCCGTCAAAAATCACCGGCAGTAAAGTGCTATCGCCAAAGAGCGCGCTTTCAGGAAAGTTATAACCGTGAGGGTCTTTCAATGGCCCATGAACAGCCCACAGCAATACATTTACTGCTATGTAATTGAGCATAATGGTGACTAAAATTTCGTTGGTGTTTAAACGTAATTTCATAAATGCAGCAAGGCCTGCCCACAACATGCCACCGGCAATACCCGCAAGTAATGTAAGCGGTAATGCAAATGCACTTGTAGAATCAACAAAGTTAACAGCTACGGCACTAGCGCATACGCCGCCAATAAGTAGCTGCCCTTCAGCGCCGATATTCCACACCGAGGCTCTGTAGCACAGTGCTAATCCATAAGCACACAGTAAAATAGGTGTGGTCATTACTAATAACTCTGTAACGCCGTACCAATCAGCAATAGGTGCTACAAGTAACGTATATAAGGCATTAAGCGGATCGTGCCCTAGTAAGGCAAACACCACATAACCTGTTATTAATGTAAGTAAAATGGCTAAAACAGGAGAGAGATAGCTCCAACTTTTTGAGCGCTCTACCCGTGGCTCAAGCTTTATCATGCTAGCGCCCCTTGCGGTGTTATTTGTGTTGTGTTGTTTTTAAGGTCGTGATTAAAATCGCCCGCCATCCATTGCCCTAATTGCACAAGCGGTACACAGTCGGTATCTAAAATAGGAGAGAGTTTGCCATCGCAAATTGCGCCAATTCGGTCGCAAATTTTATAGAGCTCGTCTAAGTCTTCTGAAATAACCAGCACCGCACAGCCTTCGTCGCGAAGCGTTAAAATAGCTTCGTGAATTGCCACTTGCGCGCCAATATCTACACCCCATGTTGGGTGCGACATTACTAACAATTGTGGGTTTTGCTCGACCTCTCGGCCAATAATAAATTTTTGTAAGTTACCACCAGAAAGGCTTAGTGCATGCGTGCGGTTACTTGGGGTTTTTACTTTGTATTTTTTTATAATTTTGTCGGCGAGTTGGCTAATTTTTTGTTTTACTAAAAAGCCGTTTTTAACTAAACCACTATCAAAACTAGTAAGTAGTGCGTTTTGAGCTAAGTCCATATCGGGTACTGCGCCGCGCCCTAGCCTGTCCTCTGGTACACAGGCAAGCCCGAGCCTGCGCCTTTTTAATGGGCATAACGCATCAACTACGGTATTTTTAAATTTGATAGCGCTACTGTTTTCTTGTATTTCCTCACCCGAGAGCGCTTTTAATAGCTCTTCTTGCCCATTACCAGCTACGCCTGCAATACCCACTATTTCGCCTTGCTGTACGGCAAAGTTAATATTTTTTAGTGGCGTGTCGAATAGTGCCTGCGCATTGGTTGATAAATTATTGACCGTTAAAAAATCACCTGTGCCTCTCGCTCTGCGCGTTTGGTTACTTATTGGTGTGCTATCGCCAACCATTAAGCGGGCTATTGATTCGCTGGTTTCGTTTTTAGGAATGCAATGCCCACTTACTTTGCCACCGCGTAAAATAGTCGCGCTGTCGCACAGCTCAATAACTTCATGCAATTTATGACTAATAAACAGTACCGAACAGCCTTCTTTTTTTAAAGAATGGAGCGTTTTAAACAGTGCATCTACTTCTTGAGGAGTGAGTACAGAGGTAGGCTCATCCAGAATAAGTAGCTGAATATCTAATAATAAACACCTGACTATTTCTACCCGTTGGCGCTCGCCTGTTGAAAGCGTAGACACCAACCTGTGTGGGTCAAGCGGCATACCGTACCTAGCCGATGTTTTACTAATTCTGCTAGCAAGCGAACTACTGTGCCCTGCTAAATCACCCAGTGCTAACGCTATATTTTGCGCCACGGTTAGAGTTTCAAATAATGAGAAATGTTGAAACACCATACCTATGCCTAATTCGCGGGCATCTGCGGGTTCTTTTATGTTCATTACTCTGCCATTAAAAAACATGTCCCCTTGGTCAGGTTTAACTACACCGTAAAGCATTTTCATTAACGTACTTTTACCCGCGCCGTTTTCACCAAGCAGGGCATGTACCTCACCATGTTTTATTTTTATTGTTACGCCGTCGTTGGCTATACATCCGGGGTAGTGCTTTGTCATTCCCTGCATAGTAAGGCGGTATTTATTGTCCATTATTTAAACCTTTCTTTGTGCTTGTTGGTTAAATAAGCTAGCCTAGAAACTTAGCTGACCAAGCGGTCAACAATGGCATGGTATCTGCAATTAACTTACCAAGATGAAAAAGTTTTTTTCTTAGCAGTACCAAAACAACAAGAAAAAATATACGCCAAGCCTTTACATATCAGGGCTTTATAAAAGTTAAGGGGGTCTGTGTGATTACGTTTTTATTAAATGACACGCCAATAGAAGTAGAAGAATGCGCGCCGAATCTCACCATTTTGGACTGGCTTCGCACCAAAAAAGGGAAAATGGGCACCAAAGAAGGGTGTGCTACAGGCGATTGCGGCGCGTGCACAATTTTAGTTGGCGAAGAAAAACTAAACTCAAACGGTAACCCAGTTTGGCACTACCAAACCATGAACAGCTGCCTGCTTTTATTAGGCAATGCACACGCAAAACATATAGTAACCGTAGAGGCTGTAACAACGGGGCTTTACCCAACCCTTGATGACTTACACCCAGTACAACGCGCATTGGTTGAGTGCCATGGTTCGCAATGTGGTTTTTGTACCCCTGGCATAATAATGAGCATGTTGGCGCTTTATATTAATAACCCGAGTTACCCGGGTAAAAAAGCCGCTATTCATGCTTTAGGTGGCAACTTGTGCCGTTGTACTGGCTACAGCCCTATTTTACTAGCGGTAGAAAAAGCCTACAGCTATGAGCGCAAAAATGAGCCTTACTCAGCCATGGCAGCTCAGTTTAAAGCCTCACTTAATACGCAACATGATGACGATGTTCCATTTTTAAAAAATGGCCCTCGCAAATTCTACTTGCCACAAAATGCTAAGCAGCTTGTTGAACTAAAAGCGCTTTACCCGCATGCACACTTGGTTGCTGGTGGCACCGACTTTGCCATTGAGCTTAGCCAAAACATGCTGTTGCCCGATATTATTATATCGCTTAGCCAAACCAGTGAGCTGTGCACTTTAAGCGATAACAACGGCGAGCTACATATTGGTGCAGCACTACCTTACAGCCAATTTGTTGAAGCGTTTTACACTTACTACCCTGAGTCTAAAGAGCTGTTTGAACGCCTTGGATCTAACCAAGTACGTAACAGTGGCACCTTAGGTGGCAGCATAGGAAATGCCTCTCCTATTGGCGATCCAGCCCCATTATTAATTGCACTTAATGCCACTATGGATTTATTAAGCGCAGCAGGCACACGCACTATAAACGTGGCCGACTACTTTGTTGATTACAAAAAAACAGTCATTAAAAGCGATGAAGTAATTAGCAAAATTACAGTGCCAAAACGTCCAGACTCGTTAAAGCTTGCGTGTCATAAAATTTCAAAACGCTTTGAAGATGATATATCTACTGTGTGTTTAGTGCTGGCTATAGAGCAAGCACAAGGTTTAATTAGCACTGCCCGCTGCGCCATGGGCGGTATGGCTGCCATACCAAAACGCGCAGCGCACATAGAGCAAAAGCTTAATGCTCAGACCTTACAAGTAAGCACGTTTATAGATGCCGCTAGTGCTATAAATGATGACTTTGCTCCCATGAGCGATGTACGCAGCAGCGCACATTACCGCACTACGGTAAGCAAAAACTTGCTACAGCGTATTGGTATTGAGTTTTGTGGTGCACAGCCAAGCAGTAAAAATAATAACAACATTGCCATTACGAGGATCTCACATGCGTCACTTTGAAATGGATAAACTAAAAGCCCAAGGCGGAAGCGTTGGCCAATCTAAGTATCACGAAAGCGCAATAAAACAAGTATGTGGCAATGCAAACTACGCCGACGATAACCCAGAGCCCCATGGCTGCTTGCACGCCTATCCTGTGCTTGCGCCTATTGCCAGCGGCTTTATTAAATCAATTGATAAAAGTAAAGCGCTTGAAGTGGCAGGCGTTAAACGTATTTTATCGGCCGATGATGTACCCGGTAAGCTTGATATTGGCCCAGTATTCCCTGGGGATGTACTGCTGACCAGTCATGAAATTCAATACCACGGACAACCAGTGCTGGTAGTGGTTGCCGACAGCTACGCCATTGCGCGCCGCGCAGCACGCTTGGTGGTTATAGAGTGCGAGCAAACCACCCCCATACTTGATATTAAAGAAGCCATAAAAAAAGAGCATTGGGTAAGGCCGCCACACTCACTTAACCGCGGTAATAGCGAGCAAGCAATAAATAATGCAGCCCACCAACTTAAAGGCGAAATACACATAGGCGGGCAAGAACACTTTTACCTTGAGGGGCAAATAGCACTTGCTCAGCCCGACAATGACGGTGGGATTCATGTGCAATGTTCTACGCAGCACCCAACAGAGGTGCAGCACTTAGTTGCTAAAATTTTAAAAAAGCCATTTAGCTTTGTAAACGTAGAAACCCGCCGTATGGGCGGAGCCTTTGGCGGTAAAGAAACCCAAGGCGCGCCGTGGGCTTGCCTTGCAGCGCTTGCAGTTTACCACCTTGGCTGCGCCGTTAAAATGCGCCTAGCCCGCAGCGACGACTTTAAACTTACCGGTAAGCGCCACCCATTTTATAACCAATACCATGTAGGGTTTGACGAAAATGGCCTTATTGAAGGCGCTGATGTAACCGTAAATGGGTTTTGTGGTTATTCGCCTGATTTATCTGATGCCATTGTAGACCGCGCAATGTTTCATGCAGATAATGCTTATTACTACCCAGCTGCCACCATTAAGGGGAATCGCTGTAAAGTAAACACCGTAAGTCACACTGCGTTTAGAGGATTTGGTGGACCGCAAGGCATGATTATGGGCGAGCTAATAATGGACGACATAGCCGCTAAATTAGGTAAAGATCCACTTGAGATCCGAAAGCTTAATTTATACAAAAAAGGCCGCGACACTACGCCGTATCATCAAACAGTAGAGCAGCATATTTTAAAAGATATGATAAGCCAGCTTGAGGAGTCGGGTGATTACTGGGCGCGAAAAAAGGCAATTAAAGCCTTTAATGCATCATCGCCCATTATCAAAAAAGGCCTTGCGATGACGCCGGTAAAATACGGTATATCGTTTACTGTACAGCACTTAAACCAGGCGGGTGCACTTGTGCATGTATATAGCGATGGCTCGATACATTTAAACCATGGCGGCACCGAAATGGGCCAAGGGCTTAATACAAAAATAGCGCAAATAGTAGCCCATGGCTTTGGCGTTGATTTTGACGCAGTAAGCATAAGCGCTACTCGTACCGACAAAGTACCAAACACCTCGCCAACAGCAGCTTCAAGCGGGACTGACTTAAACGGCATGGCGGCGCTAAACGCGGTAAATACTATAAAAGAGCGTTTAATAAACTTTATAAGTGAGCACTTTGAAGTAGACAGCCAAAGTATTGTATTTAAAGATAACCTCATTACCTTTAGTAAAGGCGAAATTAGCTTTAGCGAACTTGCAAACCTTGCTTACATGAATCGAATATCGCTTTCATCAACCGGTTATTACGCCACACCTAAAATTCATTACGATAGAGCGAAAGGCGAAGGCCGGCCATTTTTTTACTACGCACACGGCGTAGCACTCAGTGAAGTAGAAGTAGATACGCTGACAGGCGAAAACACCGTAACCCGCGTTGATATACTGCACGATGTGGGCAGCTCAATTAATCCTGCACTTGATATAGGCCAAATTGAAGGCGCTTTTGTGCAAGGTATGGGCTGGCTTACCACCGAAGACTTACAATGGAATGATAAAGGCCAGCTTGCAAGCTTTGGCCCTGCTAACTATAAAATTCCTGCAATTGGCGATACCCCTGCCGAATTTAATGTAAATTTATATAACTCGGCCAATCCAGAAACCACGGTATTTAGATCAAAAGCGGTTGGCGAGCCGCCGTTTATGTTGGCCTTTAGTGTGTGGAGTGCTATTCGTAATGCTATAAGCAGTGTGGCCGATTACAAATACACCGCCCCACTTGATACACCTGCCACACCTGAGCGTGTATTAAATGCAATTGAGCAAACCGCTAGCAGGTTTAAGGAGCAGCAACATGGCTAATTTAAATGAATCGTTTCAGGGTTTTCATACGCAAAATTGGGCGCAAGCTATAAACGAGCACGAACAAAGCGGCACTAACTATGTTATTGCCACTGTGCTTGGCACCAATGGCTCAACCCCACGTGGTACAGGCTCTAAAATGGTAATAAGCGGCGAGCACATTTACGACACCCTTGGCGGTGGTCACCTTGAATACGTAGTAATAGAAAAAGCCCGCGAGCTACTTGCTAAAGGCGAGGCAGCCCAAGTGATAGAGCAATTTAACCTAGGCGCAAATTTAGGCCAGTGCTGCGGCGGAGCTGCCACAGTGATGCTTGAGTGCATGCAATGCGAGCGCTTTACCCTCGACATATACGGCGCAGGCCATGTAGCACAGGCGCTTATTGGTATATTGGCACAGCTGCCTATGCGTATACGTTGGATAGATAGCCGCGCCGATGTATTCCCACAGAACATTCCTAATAACGTAGTAAAAGTGGTTGATGAAGAACCAATAGAGCAAGTAAAACGCGCCCCTAAAGCTAACAATTACTTAATATTAACCCATAACCACCAGCTCGATTTTGCACTCACACAAGCCATTATTAAACGCGCTGATGCCAATTGGCTTGGCGTAATTGGCTCAGATACCAAAGCAAAACGCTTTAAGCAGCGCTTAGCTCATCGCGATTTTACCACCGAGCAAATAAAGCAAATGGTCTGCCCTGTTGGGCTAGAAAATGTAACGGGCAAGCTCCCTATGGAAGTGGCAATATCAATTAGCGGGCAGTTAATTGGCCTTTATCAGGCTATGCAAACCCATGCGCCTAAACGCCAAGGTGTGCAATGGCGTGCACTTAAAAATGCCCTAATTAGCACCACGCAAGAGGAAGAAAACGCATGAGTAGCTTAAAAATTAACAACCTAAATGAAGCGCAAGCGTATCAAGCCTTAGAGCATTGCTGCGCCGCCCCTAATTGGGTAAGCGGTATGCTAAATACCATGCCATTTGAAAATAAAGAGCACCTATTTCAGAGCGCTCAAAGCGCATGGGATAGCCTAGGTGAGAGCGATTATTTAGCCGCTTTTGAAGGCCACCCGCAAATAGGCGATTTATCAACTTTAAGTAAAAAGTACGCCGCTACAGCGCAAAAAGCGGGGCACGAACAATCAGGCATGAGTAAAGCAAACGAGCAAACCCTAAAAAAAATGATTGCGCTAAATAAAGAATACCTCAGTAAATTTGGCTTTATATTTATTGTGTGTGCCAGTGGTAAAAGTGCTGAGCAAATGCTTGAACTTATTGAGCAGCGTATACACAACACCCGCAGCACAGAGCTTAATATAGCCGCGGGCGAACAAGCCAAAATAACAAAAATAAGATTGGAGTCATTGCTATGAATAAGAGCCCTATCACTACCCATATTCTCGATACCAGCACAGGTAAACCTGCAGCAAATGTAGCTGTACAATTGTTTTTACTCACTAATAACGAGTGGCAATTAATTGCTCAAGGTAAAACAAATAGCGACGGGCGAATTACCGACTGGCTCAACATAGACGTAGAGTTTGCAACCTATAAACTGGTTTTTGACTTAGACAGCTATTATGAAAACCAAGAAAAACCTGCGTTTTACCCAGAGGCGCAAATTACCTTTAGATTACAAGATAAAAAACACCATCATATTCCGTTATTGCTTAGCCCATTTGGCTACTCAACGTACAGAGGCAGCTAATTATGAGCACGCAAAATAATAATAAAATAACCGTAATTTGTGCCAACATACTCGATTTTGTTGACGACCCAGCCATAGCCGGCGACAACGCCCATCGCTATTTTGAAAAAGGCGCGTTAGTTATTCAAAATGGCAAAGTGGTTAACCTTGGTTACGAGCAAGAGATACTTCCAAGCATTGATAAGTCAGCCACTATTATTCGCCACGATGGCAAATTGGTTATGCCCGGCATGATAGACACGCACATACATTTGCCGCAAACCGAAATGGTCGGCGCGTATGGCGAGCAGCTTTTAAGCTGGCTCACCGAATATGCCTTCCCAACCGAAAAAAAGTTTACCTGTGAGCATTATTCAAAAGACATATCTAACCGCTTTTTAGACGAGCTACTGCGTAACGGCACCACCACCGCGTTAGTATTTGGCACTGTGCACCCGCAATCGGTGGATGCATTTTTTAACGAATCACAAAAACGTAATTTACGCATGATTGCCGGTAAGGTGATGATGGACCGAAACTGCCCTGACGATTTATCAGATTGCGCGCAAACTAGTTACGATCAATCAAAAGCACTTATAGAAAAATGGCACAATGTTGATAGATTAAGCTATGCGGTCACGCCACGTTTTGCGCCTACATCAACCCCTGAACAACTACAAAAATGTACTCAATTATTAGAAGAATACCCCGACACCTACCTGCATACACACTTATCTGAAAACAAAGACGAGTGCGAATGGGTAAAAGGGTTATTTCCTGAAGCCGAAGATTACCTTGGCGTTTATGAGCAAGCTAAAATGGTGCGTAAACGCTCGGTATTTGCCCATAGTATTCATTTATCTGAACGTGAGCTTTGCTGTCTTGCAGATCAGGGCGCAGCTATATCGCACTGCCCTACCTCTAACTTATTTTTAGGCTCGGGCTTATTAAATTTAAAAGCTTGTGAAGAGCACGGAATAAACGTGGGTATGGGTACCGATGTAGGCGCAGGCACAAGTTTTTCTATGCTACAAACAGGTAACGAAGCGTACAAAATTCAACAGTTACAAGGGCAAAAGTTCTCGGCATTTAAAGGACTGTATTTAGCCACCCTTGGCGGTGCACGTGCACTTGATTTAGAAGGCACAATAGGTAACTTTGCAATAGGCTGCGAAGCCGACTTTATTGTCATGGATTACGCGGCCACCTCATTTTTAAAATTCAGAATTGGCCATGCAAAAACCCTGCACGAGCAGCTTTTTGCCATGATGATGCTAGGCGATGACCGCTGCATAGAGCAAACCTACATCATGGGTAAAAGCGTGTATAAGCGCGATGATAATAATCAATTTTCAGACACCCGCTCACCGCAATTAGAAGAGGCTTAACCTAATGGAAAACTATTTTTTTGAGCTTGCTCATTTAGTGCTGCGTTATTTTCATGTTATTGCGGGCATAGCGTGGATTGGGGCGTCGTTTTATTTTGCGTGGCTTGATAATAACTTACAAACCCCACCACAGTGGAAACAAGACAAAGGCATAAAAGGCGATTTATGGGCCGTACACGGCGGTGGCTTTTACGAAGTGGCTAAGTATCAAAATGGCCCTGAACAAATGCCCCACACCCTGCACTGGTTTAAATGGGAAGCCTACACAACCTGGATCACCGGTATTTTATTATTTAGCTTACTTTATTATGTTGGCGCCGATGTTTACCTAATTGATAACAGCAAAAGTGAGCTAAGTAAATTTGCCGCTATTGGCGCGTCGCTTGGCTTTATTGGCTTAGGTTATGGTGTTTATCGATTATTGTGCAAAACCCCGCTCGTTGAAAACGGTAAAGCGTTTATTGCTGTGGTTATTGGCATATTGGCCCTTTGGACTTACGGGGTTGACCAGCTATTTAGTGACCGCGCTGTGTATATTCATGTAGGTGCGCTTATTGGTACGTGTATGGTTGGCAATGTGTACCACATAATTATGCCAGGGCAGCGCTACATGGTAAGCGAAGTAGAAGCTGGCCGTATTCCCGATTCCGCACCGGGTTTAAAAGCAAAGCTGTGCTCTATTCATAATAACTACGCCACGTTACCTGTGGTATTTATTATGCTGAGCAACCACTTTCCTTACACCTACAGCCACAGCTTTGGCTGGCTTATATTAATTGCGTTATTTGGTATTGGCATGTGGATACGCCATTACTTTAACTTAAAGCACCAAGGCGTTAATAAACCTTCGGTACTTATAAGTGGTATTGCCGCCTTTTTTGCCCTAATGCTAGCTATAGCTCCATGGCCTAGCAGCCCAACAATTACAGGCGAAAGCGCGCCTTTACAAGCAAGCATTACCGACACTCAAGCGTGGGAAATAATCAGCAAGCACTGTACACAGTGCCACAGTGAAACACC
Source organism: Pseudoalteromonas carrageenovora IAM 12662 (assembly GCF_900239935.1). Lineage (NCBI taxonomy): Bacteria > Pseudomonadati > Pseudomonadota > Gammaproteobacteria > Alteromonadales > Pseudoalteromonadaceae > Pseudoalteromonas > Pseudoalteromonas carrageenovora. The sequence continues at coordinate 314,487 of NZ_LT965929.1, read as the reverse complement.
CACCTCTGAGCTTTTTCAAACAGCGCCGCTTGGCTTTAAGCTCGACTCTATTAATGATGTAAAAAAAGCCAGCACGCTTATTCATACCCGCGCGGTTATAACCAAAGACATGCCATTGGCAAATATGACCAAAATGACTGATGCAGAGCGCGAAACGCTAGGCTCTTGGCTCACAGCGCTTAAAAAGGAGCAATAACATGAGCGAGCAATTTAAACACTACCCGCGCGATTTAGTTGGTTATGGCTCACAGGTGCCCCATGCAAATTGGCCCAATAAAGCCCGTATTGCTGTGCAAGTGGTATTAAATTACGAAGAAGGCGGCGAAAACTGTGTACTGCATGGTGATGCAGCGGCTGAAACGTTTTTGTCTGAAATAGTCAGTGCCCCACATGTAGAAGACCGCCATATAAGCATGGAGTCCATTTACGAATATGGCTCGCGAGCAGGTGTATGGCGTTTACTTAAACTCTTTAAAAAATACGATATACCGGTCACCATTTTTGCCGTGGCGATGGCCCTTGAGCGCCACCCTGATATTGCTAAAGCCTTTGTTGATGCTGGGCACGAAATTGCAAGCCATGGCCTACGCTGGATTAATTATCAACATATAGATAAGCAAACCGAGCGCGAGCACATGCAAAAAGCCATTGAAATAATTCAAGCGCTTAGTGGTAAAAAGCCCAAAGGCTGGTATACCGGGCGTACAAGCCCCAATACTGCAGCCCTTGTGGTAGAAAATGGCTCGTTTTTATATGACGCTGACGATTACAGCGACGACTTACCCTTTTACAGTATTAAAGAAGGTAAACCACAGTTAATAGTACCTTACACCCTTGATGTAAACGACATGCGCTTTGCTGCTGTGCAAGGCTTTAATGCCGGCGATCAGTTTTATAATTATTTAAAAGATGCCTTTGATACGCTTTATGACGAAGGCGACCCACAAGGTGAAAATGCCCCAAAAATGATGTCGATAGGTTTGCATTGCCGCTTAATTGGCCGTCCTGGGCGCATTAAAGCCCTAGCGCGGTTTTTAGAATATGCCAGCTCGCATGAGCAGGTATGGTTTGCCACGCGCGAGCAAATCGCCGAGCACTGGCTTAAAACCCATCCGTATAATACCAATCCGCAATAATACTTAATCATTTTCAGGGGCTAAACGTGTCGCTATCTGCGTTAAAAAATTCTCATTTAGAACAACTAAATAGCGAATTTTTTGCCTTGCTATCAACACGTTTATCCATCCTCAAAATAGATCTCTTAATTATGCGGTTTGGTATAAAAAAGCCTAGATGTGAGTCGTTCAAACTAAACTCTAAGAGCTTATTAGATTTATCGTAAAATAAAAAAAGCCCAGCAGTGCTGGGCTTAAGCTCACTTTAGGAGTAGTGAAATTTATTCAAAAGAAACTGTGATGATATTCGAACACACATTTTCTGTTACACATAATTGGTAATCGTACGAAGGTAATGTAGCACCACGTACATAATCACGGTATCTGCCGTTATCTGACGTTGTATCTACTAGCTCACCGTTACGGTATACGCTTAATGACTCAGCGCCTACACGATCCCAGCTTAGATCTACTCGCATAGTATCTAATCGAGACTTATTAGCACGTTTTAAAGTCAGTTCTAGCTCTACATCACTTACAACAACCGTTTGAGTTGATGTACTTGTGTTGCCTTCACTGTCTGTTACCGTTAGTTCTACATCGTAATTACCTGATGCCGCATACACATGCATAGGATTTTGATCAGATGATGTTGCTCCATCGCCAAAGTTCCAGCTCCACTGCGTAATATCGTTATTTGAATCTGTGCTTGAATCAATAAAGTTAACAGTTAAACCTTGTGTTTCAGCCTCAAAGCTAGCACGTGGTGGTTGTGGACTAACTTCGCCAATAGCGCTTAGCGTTAATGACCAACCATTAATTGTGCCCGTATCGGCTGCGGCAGTGTCTTCTACTTGTAGTGTCCAATCGCCTGTAGCAACTTCGCCATTAAACGATTCAGACGTAAAGCTTTTAACTATGTCGTCGTTAGAACCACCCACATTGCTTTGTAGCGTTACTTGCGTGCCCTGAGCAGATACTAACTTAACCACTAAGTCGCCAGAGTAAGTATGCGAAATATCTACATCTGCAGTAGTACCAAATACAGTTAAGTCATCAGGTACATTAATTACTGACATTGCGCCTACTGGCGAGTTATCAGGAATGTCAACGCTTGTGCTACTGCTGTACGTAAAGTCATTTAAGCCAACAGGTTGAATCATTAATTTAACTGATTGCTGCTTAACAATATCACCCGCGGTAGCTGTTACAGTAAGATCGTATTCGCCCCACTGAGTGTCAGTGTCGGTTTCAACGTTAAGTCTTACTTCATCACCAGGGCGTGCTGTATTAGCCGACAAATAAGCACCGCCTAATGTTGTTGATAATTCAAGCGTTACTTCTTCATCCCACTCAGCAATTGAGCCAATTGTAAACGTGTAGTTTGTAGCTTGCCCAGCTTCAACTTGCTGCGTAAGTGGATCGGCTGATATTTTAAATCCTGGCGTAGGATCTGCATCAATAAGCGCTTGATTTACATTAAGACGCGTGCCTGCAACAGTTACACCTTGAAGTGCAGCATTTGCATCACCAGAGCTCATTAGTAAATCTTTAAGCTCTTGAGTGCTAAGCTCTGGGTTAATTGACAATACTAACGCTGCAGCACCTGCTACATGTGGCGTTGCCATTGATGTACCTGAGTAAGACGCATAGCTCTCACCTGGTGTAGTAGATAAAATAGCACTACCCGGCGCGCCCATATCAACGCTTGTTAAACCATAATGTGAGAACCATGAAATACCATCAGTTTGGTCTGTACTTGCAACTGATAATACACTTGCATTTTCGTAGTTAGATGGGTAGTGAGGGTTAACATCGTTATCAATAGTATCGTTACCCGCTGCAGCTACAAATAGTAAATCGGCCGCTTCGCTTGATGCAATTGCATCAGCTAATGCTTGGCTGTAACCGCCACCGCCCCAGCTATTATTTAAAACGCGTAAGTTAACACCTGAGTTTTTAAGACCAACCATATAGTCAATACACTTAATAGCGTCTGATGTTGAACCATTACCCGCAGCATCTAAAAACTTACAACCAACAAGTGACACTTCATGGTTAACACCTACGACACCAATACCATTGCCGCCACTTGCGCCAATAGTACCTGAAACGTGGGTACCATGGCCTTCGTCATCCATAGGGTCGCCACTGTCTGTAATGGCATTTATACCATGCACGTCATCAACAAAGCCGTTGCCGTCATTATCAATGCCATCTCCAGGAATTTCACTGCTATTTACCCACATGTTGCTAGCTAAATCACTGTGGCTGTAATCAATACCCGTATCGATTACACCTACCACTACATCGCGGCTACCAGTCGAAATATCCCATGCTTCTACTGCATCAATATCAGCGTCTGCTGTACCACCCGTTTGGCCATCATTATTTAAGCCCCAAAGCTCATCAAAACGAGGATCATCTGGCGTACGTGCAATGCTTACTTGGTAATCAGGCTCTACGTATTCAATTGCTTGGTGTGATTTTAGGCGAGCGATTGCTTCTTTAGTGCTCATACCCGAAATTTTAAACTTAGCTAAACGTCCAGAAAGTAAAGACTTGTAGTTATCATCAATCTCATCTGCGTTTACATCTGAAATTTTTGCTTTTACTAATGAACGCGCTTGTTTACGCATTTCTGCTGACGCATTTTTTTTGTATTTAACAATTACTGCATCATTACTTGCTACAACAGGTTGTTTAACACCAGCATCAGGAAGTTTTGCTGCAGCTAAACACGGTAGTAAAGCAAGAGTAATAATAGATAATTTTGTTTTCATTGTTCTATCCATAGTTTAATTAAGTTGGCTTAGTTTCTCTAAGCAAGTTTTTCACTATTTCGAGTACAGCGGATCACGTGGCATGTACTTAGAAAACAACCTAATTACTAATTAAACAAGCTAAAAAAATAAATTGGTTTAAAAACCATCTTTTTTGACCAGTTCAGTTTCAAAAAAAACACCAAACACAGTCATTTTCATGAAATTTAACATCTGAGCAATACCTAATATAGGGTCAGATATTTTTACTGGTTTTTATTCCAAAAATAGAAACAAACAAGAAACAACCCGTAAGTCCATGATATTTAAGATGTAATAAATTGGTAAAAAAAGATGATTTAAGTAATCGCGTTTGAGGAATACAGTAATTGGGTACTTATTAATTAACAGCTACTAAACGTAAGTTAAAAATAATGACAATACGCTCACTAGCTATTATTAATTGTACGGTACGTTTTACTATTAAGAATTAAACAGGCGGATCACAAACATTATATCGGCACGGCATGCTGAAACAGCAAATACCTTTTAAAACTTATAACACCTAGGTATTTGATTTTAATATTCAAGGAGAATAATAATGAAGTTAAATAAATCACTTTTAAGCTGCGCTGTTGCTATTGCAATGGGTACCAGCTTTGCCTCATACGCTGATACGGATAATAAATCAGCTTCTAGCTCACAACTTAGCACCAAAATTACAACTGAAAGTGTTGAAAATACATTAACGTTGAGCCAAACATTATCTGAAAACAATGCATACCTTTATCAAGATGGCGACAGCAACACCATGCTTGTCACTACAATTGGTAACAATAATGATACTGAAGTTGTACAAAACCAGTTTGGTAATTATGCCCAAGTAATTACAACAGGTGACAACAACACACAAGTATACTCTCAAGATGGCGTTGCAAACGGCTTTATCTCTGAAGTAACTGGTAATAATAACATGTTGTTTGTTTCACAATTTGGCCAAGGCTTTTTTGTAAATAACGAAGCAATTAATATTGTAACAGGTGATGATAACCTGATTGATGTAGAGCAAGGTAATGGCGGTCACTGGTTCTACAACATGGATATGCAAGGTAATGCAAATGAAATCACATCTTTGCAAACTGGTGAATGGCATGAAGCAGAAATTACTATGCTTTCAGGCGATGAAAATACACTTGATCTAGTTCAAGACGGCTACTGGAATACCTTCAAAGTAAGTAGCTTACAAGGTAACGACAACGAACTTGAAGTTGAACAAGACGGTGATCGTAACGCTGTAGCATTTAGTGCAATTTCTGGTGATGCAAATGAAATTGAAATTGAGCAAGATGGCTTAACTAATGCGGTAACGTTTGCAGCTGTAATTGGCGACGACAACCAAATAGATTTAGATCAAGAAGGTTCATTAAATACAATTGAATCAAACTTATTTGAAGGTTCGAATAATGAAGTTTCAGCAACTCAAGTTGGCGCTGAAAACTTAATGACAGCCGATTTAATTGGTGACAACAACGAACTAACATCAATGCAAAACGGTGATTTGAACGAAGTTTACATGGGTGTAATTGGTTCAGACAATGAATTTTCATCAAGCCAAATGGGTGATTTAAACTCTATTCACTTAGCTAACTTTAACGGCACAGGTAACGATGTTGATTTAGTGCAATCTGGCGATGAAAATACAATGCTTGTGCAATCATCTTACCCAGATGTGTCTTTAACGTCTAACGACAACGATATTGATATTTCGCAAAGTGGCTCTCAAAACGAAACTGTTGTAACGCTTGCTGGGATTCTTGATAGCAACAATAACCAAATTGACATTTCGCAAGATGGTACATTAAACCTAGTTGACATGATGGTTGAAGGTAATAACCACAGCATTGATATTTCACAAGAAGGTGAAGGCAACTGGGTAAGCGGCATTGAACAGTCTGCCTTTTTAGTAGGCGGTGAAAATGTGTCGTTCAGTGTTACTCAAGTAGGTAATGACAACCTTGTTGAAGGCTCTGTAATTGGCTACGACAGCACTGTGTCAGTTACTCAAATTGGTGACGGAAACACTGCAACAATTACGCAAATGTAATTGCTGAGGTGGGGAGGTTAACCCTCCCCATTTTTACTTATGAAAAAACATATTCAGATTCGTAACTACCTACTCCCCATTTTTCTGTGTTTTTCTTCGGCAAGCTTTGGCGCCGACGAACTAGAAATAGATGGCTTATTACTCGATAGAAGTATTAGCCGCTTTGGTCATCAGTTTTATTACGAGTTTTCAAACTACTGGCGAGATCTTCCCTCAACAGCTGGTTTTAATATTGAAATAAGAGAAACCGTAATCCCTAAAGCTGGCACAAAACTTTCTTTAATTATGAACAACCAACTAGTGTATGCAACTTACTTAGGCCGTAGATTAGCGCCCCTTGATGAGCGAGTTGAACAAGCTGTTTATACTGTAATAGACGCAATGGCGCGTTCAAACATGGCAACATCATCACCCGATATGGCTGTAAATGGATGGTAAAATGAAAAAAATAGCACTTATAATAATAACAACATTAAGTTTTTCAGCCTCTGCGACTGAAATAATTTACACTCCAATAAACCCAAGCTTTGGTGGCAACCCATTAAACGCAAATATGCTGCTGAGCAAAGCTCAAGCACAAAATAAACATAAAGCACCTAGCGTTGAAAAAGGTTACGCCGAGCAATTTCAAGACACATTAGAGCGCACATATTTAAACCGTATGGTCAGAGAAATTACTGATATGGCGTTTGGTGAAGACATTGAAGACAGTCTTTTTGACCAAGACTCAATTTTTATGAGTGGCGATTATCAAATAGAAGTAATAACCAGTACAACAGACAGTATTACCGTAAAAATAACAAATATGTTAGATGACTCTGTTGTGATCATCGAAGTACCGAGGTTTGGATAATGCACAAGATACTAATAACAATAACTTTATTAGGCCTTAGTGGCTGCACAAGTATGGCAAATTTAATTCCCCCTTCTCAGCAAAAAGCGATGTCTTTAGAACCAACAGAAATATTTAGCGATTTAAAAAATTTACCTAAACCTGTTGGTAGTATTCCTGTTTCTGTCTATTCATTTAGAGATCAAACGGGTCAATATAAGCCGCAAACTAACGTCAGCTCTTTTTCAACAGCGGTTACACAAGGCGCTAACTCAATACTAATACAAGCCCTGCATGAGTCTGATTGGTTTACACCTGTAGAACGAGAAGGCCTTCAAAATATATTAACTGAGCGAAAAATTATTAGAGCAGGTCAATCCGATAACCCAAACCAAGCAGAATTACCCCCTTTAACTACTGCAAAAATAATTTTAGAAGGTGGCATTATTAGTTACGACACCAACGTAAAAACTGGCGGCTTAGGTATGGAATATTTTGGTATTGGCGCATCGGAGCTATACCGTGAAGATGCAATATCTATTTACTTACGTGCAGTTGATGTACGTACTGGGCAAGTATTATTAAGTGTAGCGACTAGTAAAAAAGTGCTTAGCCAAGAAATGCGAGCGGGATTTTTTAGATACGTAAGCTACAAGCGTTTAGCCGAAGCTGAGGCTGGTTTTAGTGATAACGAACCTATGAGCATTTGTGTAACACAAGCCATTGAAAAAGCACTCACTGATTTAATAACAAAAGGTATTAACAAAGGTTTGTGGGCTCAAAAAACAGCGTAAACTCATTTCAGGACAAAACATTTAAATACACTAAAAAGGCTACATAACTGTAGCCTTTTTAGTGTTTGATACTTGTTGTATATATAAGCTTTAGCTCATCTTTACCTAAATATAATATAGTACCTAGCTCGCCTTTTACTTACTCATTGGAAGTAAAACCGATATGTAACGCTGGGCCCAATTAGCTAATTCAATTCGATTACGAGAGTTGGTTTTTTTAAACGCGCTGTACAAGTGAGTTTTTACAGTGTGATCGCTAATATTAAGCTTATCAGCAATGGCGTTATTACTCGCGCCTTGCGCTATTAAATGAATAACCGACTTTTCTCGCTTCGTTAAATGTGCGTAATCATCTTGCTTAAGCTCTATATTATCGCTTAAGTTATTAAATGAAGCTGCAACAGCCAGTATATCGTTAAATGCTTGAGAAATGACCTTACGAGTAAACCAAAGCTCCCCTGCACTTACCCTTACCAATCCTTTAAAAATATCTTCAGGCTCGTCTGATTTATAAAACACACCATTTATATGGTTTAGTAATAAGTTTTTTTCACAAACATTTTCTTTATCTACATTAAAAACAACAATGCTGTATTGCTTAGCTAAGCATATTAGATCTGCTGGAATTAGGTCGTGCCAATTATTTTTAGCACCATCAATTAAAAACAAATCATAATGACCGCGTTGCTCTGCTTTAGGCAAAGTATCGTCCATTTTGATATCGCCAAAAAGCGCCTGGATCGTTTTTAAAATAGTTGTGTAACTTTCTGTGTGAAAAGATGACTGGAATGTGGTCTTTACAAAAATAGCCTGCTGCTGTGACATAAATCTCATCCTTGAAATGTTTAAACCACATTACCGAAATTATACCAAAGTTACAATGCGATTTTGGTATGAGAAGATGCAGTTTTTTCACTCATACTATTTAGCTAAATTTATTATATAACATGGTGTTACAAAATTAGAATCACAAAAAGTTGTATGAGTTACAGCTCTGATCAGTGAGTTCAAGAAACATGCAAGTATCTTAATTCTACGAATAGCGCCATTCTCATATATTAAATGGCTACATCAAAAAATCACTGGGTTACGCCTGTTACTTTACATTTGCTTTTAATTTATTTAATGCATCAACCGAAAAGCCACGGTCGTAAAAATATAAAATTTCCCCTGTATTATCTATAAGTATCACACGGGTATTATTAGGGTTTTGATTACCTGTAAACTTTTGAACTGTCTCGCCATCTTTATAAATAGTGATAACCCCACCCCACAGCTCTTTTGGTATACCTTTGCGCATACCGTTGTCTATAAATGTACTAAACATACGCGGTGCCATACCAGCAATAGTAGGTAATTCGTAGGTAGGAAGCGTAACACCTGCCATATCTAAACCGATTAACCAACGGTCAATATCAAACTGGCTGTCTTGCTTATAGCCAATTAATAAGAGTGTTTTATCGGCTTTGAAATCACTAGGTATAGTTACCATACTTTGATCTAAGCTTTCACCACTAATGCTTGGAAATTGCTCCCCCTCTAGCTGCTGATTTGGGTATTGAGCAGAGCATGCACTAAGTAGCACAACCGCAAACACACTTGTTATTAATTTGAACATGGTTAAACCTTACTTTTTAAGTATCATAATATTACGCTTTAGCTAGCACTTAAGATTTAAAAGTTTTGCTTAGTTAAAAACGTTTTAAATGTAGCGGCTGTCATCGGTTTCCCATACTTCCAACCTTGTCCGTAATGTACTCCAGCTGTTTTTAATATAGCCTCTTGTTCAGAGGTTTCTATTCCTTCAGCTACACAGGTGTAATTAAATTTATGTACAAGCTCCATAATGTTAGGGATCATAGAGGCTTTTAAGCCTTCAGTGGCTATATCTTGAACAAAGGTACGGTCGATTTTAAGTTGATGAAAACTCAGATTTTGTAAATTTCTTAAATTTGAATAACCAGTACCAAAGTCATCTAACGACAAATTAAAACCCGATTCAACCAAGGTTCTAAAATGAGCATGAGCCATACTTGTATCAAGGTATTCATCTTCTGTTATTTCTAAACAAATAATAAACCGTGAATCGGTAAGCTCTGTAATTTGTGGTAACAGCGACACATTACCTTGCTCTACATCACACGGAAATATATTAAGTGATACTTTAAATCCCTTTGGTAATGCCTCTATTGACGTAAGCTCTTTAAGCGTAGTGGCTATCATTGCCTCGGTAAAAGCCCACGTTAAATGTTTTTTTCTAATTACTGGAATAAACTCATCGGGGAAGAGTGCGCCATACTTATCTTCAAAGCGTGCTAACACCTCACAGCCAATTAGCTTGCCTGTTTGCAAACAAATAATAGGTTGGTAAGTCCAATAAAATGAGCCTTTTTTAAGCCCTTTTTTAATACGTTGATTAGTAGAGCGACGCGCTGCGATGCGAGCATCAACCAGCAATGCACTCGATACACCCGCTAAACAAGTCAAAATTAAAGAAATAATTAACAATAAGTGGTTATTAGAGAAAAACTTACTCCAAGGTAAATGTACCGCAGCGCAATAATTAGCATTATTATTACTACAGGTAAAACCTGTTTCGTAAGGTAAAAAAGAGTGAGTTCCTACCTGACTAAAAAGCCCTTCTATGCCTGCTAAGTGGTGCAACTTTTCATCTTCTTTATAAATTACTTCCCAGCTAGGCGACTCAATGCCAGCAGAATCGAATGCTCTTAAGTCCATAATTAAATTAAAGTTACCTTGGCGAACTATGATTACTTTCATTGGGCGGCCGGTAAACAGTAATAAGTATAATTGTGGCTCATACCGCACACGTACATTTTCGTCTTTGCGAATGTAGTCGGGCTCTCTGTCGTTTATAACGTTGCTTAATAAACCCGCACCGGTAGTGCACACGAGCTGATTATTTATAAAAAAGCCTATATCAATGGCATATTTTGAATCAAACAAAGCACGGCGCATCTCAAGCAAAGTAGCTTCATCGCATTGTTTAAAAGCAAATTTATTAAGTGGGGTTAATATATCGCGACGTTCTTGCGCGGCAGAGTCAAGATGGTCAATAATGTATTTAGCGTCTGTATTTATTTGTGTCGTTAATTGCTGCGCTGCAAAATACAATAAAACAAAACAGCCAGCCACAAATACCACACCTCCGGTTATAACGGCTATTATTGATTTTTGTTGGTACTTTTTCATAGTATCCCGAGGATGGTTATTTATAAAGCGACTTAAACAGGATAATTACATAACTTGCATTAAATTCAAACAGATAGATTCAAAAATTGTTCATTAATTGCTTTATCGCATTAGCAATTAAGTAGCTGATTTGCTCGTGCTCTTGGGCATTAAAGTGAATACCATCTTCTGCTAATGCGTTCACCGAGTTCAAATTTATAAACTCACATTTTTGATTATCGGCTATTTGCTTAAATTCGTCAGACAGTGTTTTTAGCTTTACATCAGCACCGCTGTAGATGCGCGCATATTGCTCAGTTAGCCTTATTTTAGCAGGGCTAATAACAATAATTTGAGGAGGTTTTAACGTACTATTAGATTGGTAAAACGCTTTAATAGCATTAATTAAGTCATTTAACCCATTTGCAATTGCGCTTGAAGTTAAATCAAAACGTTTTTTAAGATCGTTAGTACCCAGTGCAACGACTATAATATTTAGTTTATGCGTATCTAAATAAGGTTTTAAATAACTAACACCGCTAAGCACTCCGTCAAACGGTGGGTTATTCACCAAAGTACGATTTGGTTGCCCCGCCTCAATTACGTTAAAGCCAGGCCCTAAATTTTTATTTAGTAGCGCTGGCCAACGACTATTTTCATCAAAACGTTTACCCGTTACAGAGTTTAAGCCCCATGTATTTGAGTCGCCAAAGCAAAGTATGTTTTTTATAATTTGAGTCATTAAAATGGATTGAGCGTATAGCCTTGCTGTTGAAGTTGTGCATGAGCGGTCATCGCTGAAAGCGACATTTTTACACCATCAATTAAAAGCGCTGGTGTTACTTTAAAGTGAGTAGCCGATTGCCCGCACACATACACTTTAGTGTTCTTAGCAAGTAACTGCTTAATTAAGGCTTGGTTTTTATTGTTAGCACTAAAGCGCTTTTTATATTCGCTGTTAGCTAACACATCAACGCTTGCGCTGCCGTGCACAACTAATGCAAGTTGAATGTTTTCAGGCTTTACACCATGCGCTACATGCATATTAATAAAACGTGCAAGTGAGTTCATTGAATTGTTCTGCTCACCTTTTTTAGCGCCATCGCCAACATCAAAGGCTATTTTGAATACCGTAGAGTCATTAATTTCATCATGTTGAGGAACATCATAATAATTACCAAACCCTTTAATTGGTTGCTCAGCTGCATTTATTAAAGGGCTAAAAAGCAGTACTAACCATAGTAAATATTTCATAAAACAATCCTGTGTTTTTAATATTATTACTAAACTACCAGAGACAACCAAAAAAGGCTGCAATTTAAGCAACCTTTTGGGTACTTTTATGGCTATGGTTAATAAACTGCATGCCTAAATAGCTAAACGTATTTTTAAACTGCTCTATAAAACACGCAGGGGCTTCGCTTGATGACGCATTCGAAAGCACAGAAAAATGCTTACTACGCAGCGTTCGTAACTTTGGCTTTAATACTTCATCGTCCATGTAATCGGTTATTCTATCAATAAATAATTTCATTTGTACTGTGGTGCTATACCAATAAACGGGCGAGGCAAACACCCAATGGTCATACTTTAAAAGCGATTCAAATACAGCGTAAAAATCATCATTTTTATAGTTTTTGTTATAGCAGTATGGCGCAATTTTATAATCATCCAGGCAAATTACACGCACAGCATTTTGCTCTGCAAATCCGTTAACGTGCGCCTGTGTATTACCATTTTTACGTGCGCTTGAATAAATAATAACCGTACTACGCTCAAGTTTTTGTTGCATTTAGTTAGCTCCTTTTTTAATGTTGAAAGAAGCTTAAAACCTCAAGTTATATTGAGGTCAAACGGAAATTAAAAATAATGCCTATAGATCAAAAAAAACTAACTGAGGCCAACTTAACAGTAGGTTATGTAGCAAAGCGTAGCAGCGTAAAAGTATCAACCCTACATTTTTACGAAACAAAAGGACTAATACGTAGCTGGCGAAATGGCGGCAACCAACGCCGCTACAAAAAAGATGTATTACGCCGTATAGCGGTAATAAAAGCCGCACAAGCAATGGGAATAACCCTTGATGAAATTAAACAAACACTGGCTACTTTGCCAGATAAGCGTACACCCACGCAAAAAGACTGGTCAGCCCTTTCAAAGCAGTGGCAAACACAGCTTGATGAACGCATAGCGTATATGCAGCGCCTGCGCGATCGCGTTGATGGGTGTATTGGTTGTGGATGCTTATCTATGAGTAAGTGCCCTATTTATAACAAAAACGACCACTTAGGCGAAAACCAAAGTGGTGCTATTTTATTAGAGCAAGATTAAGGCTGATTAATGTTAATCTAGGCCGTTTAACCCCTCCCTCGCTGCTCTAAATAATGCACCAAGGGTTGAGTCAAATACGTATTTTATAAAGCTATATGTTAGCTCTACCGCTTTACGAATTACTTTGCCTGCAAACACTAACATATGCCCAAGTAAACCAAGTGTTTGCGTTGCAAACGAGGCTGAAGCCTTCGCTATTTTATCTAAAGTACGTGCCAACATATCGTAAAAAGTGAGCCCTGTACCAATAGATGCTTGGGTAGCAACTGCACTGTAATAACCAGCATCTTTAAGTAGCGTTATTAACGCGGCCGTTAATTTATCAGACCAATGTGAATTAAATGAAGCTTGATTTCTGTCTTCAAACTTTAAACGCACAGGCGTACTTAAAAAGTGGTTAGCTTTTACAGTTAAGTTATTCCAATCGTTACTGTTAGCCGTGTTAATGTAACCTGGTGTACCATCTAATTTATGAGCAGGGCCTTTTAAACCTTGGCCATTATCTAAACGTATTTCTTGACCATTGTAAGGAGCATGTGAAAAAGGCCACAAAGGCACTTTGGCAACTGGGTCTGCCCCATGAGTACAGCGGTAAATTTTATCAATTCTTGAGGTTGCAGCACGAGAGAAGTTTTCAAGCCCAACACGTGGTGATCCAAACGTATATAATTTAACAGGGAGCCCAAACTCCGCCTTAATCCAATCAGCAGAAAGTGTTGCTAAAGCACCACCTAAACTGTGCCCAACAACATGGACTCCGCCGGTGATTTTATTTTTATAATTATCTTTAATAAAATCTTGTAAAGCATGCTGCATACTATAAAACGTTTTATTAAATCCTGCATGAACCATACTGCCATTTGCACCACCGCTTAAGCCAAAGTGAAGATCGGTAATGCCATCGCGTATTGTATCTGTACCTCTGATTGCTATTACTGATTCTCCTTTTAAGCTACCCATACCATGACCTACAAGACCAAAGCCTGAGCTTAATCCAAATAAATGTGAGATAAAGCCACCAGATACACCTTGAACTGAATGACGGCTTATAGAAAAATCAACTTGACCGCGTAAAGAAGGAGACAATGAATTATTTATAAGATCTGTATTCTTAATATCTTTAGCGTCATAAGCAAGTAACGCAAGTTGTACCGCTTGTTCAGGTGTTAATGTATTCATGCTAAATCCCTTTAAATTGTTTAAGCTAAATTTTACATGTTGTATAAACCGTAAAAACGTGTTGTTTATCTTCAATAATAGGTATGTCGTAAGTTTGAGGCTCTTTTGCTATGTCGCACATTAAGTTATTTAAATAACCATTCAAGGTAGCACTTTGTTTATGTAAACCGAGTCTAGCAAACCAAATAACCTTATCTTGAGCGTTATCACTTTTTATATAAATGTGCTGAATTAAAGATCCGTTATCAAACATATTCGATGGCTTAGAGGTTTTAATAACCTTTTCAGGGAATGAAAAATGACCATTCTCGTCTGATGTTGTTTCATCTAAGTACTCATCGCCAAATGTAAACGACTTAAAAACAGTCACATTCGCAAGTGGCTTACCGTCTTCTAGTAGCTGACCATTAATTGGAACTGATAAAACAAAATCATGTTTTTTAAAAAAACCAAACATATCTGCACAAGCCTGTGATGTAGTAAAAAAAACAACGGTAATAGAGACTATTACCAACACAAAAATTTTTAAACGCGATAAAAACAAAGTAAACACTCTCCCACTAGCTATAAGCTACTTAATGTATATGGCTAATTAATTACACAAGCCATATTTATATTAAAAAAAGCAGGGGTCTAATTAGGTACAATTATACTGCATGTTTTTTAATCAAAAAACAATCACTAATCTAATTATAAAATAGTGTATATATTAATTTACCCATGCCACTAAACATGATGCCGCCCATAAGCAAAAAGCCATACATAAAGCTAATAGCACCCGCTGAGGGGTCGCTCTTTTTATCAATTTCTATGCATGCCGTGCAAACAACAAAATATATAAAAAAGTTAGCGATAACCCCTAAAATAAAAGCATTGCCAAATAACGGTGATACGCCAGCTAAAACTGCACCCAATATTAGCAGCGAGCCTGAAAATGAATGTTTATTAAACCGGCTCTCTATTATTTTTATAGCTAATGTGGCTAGCATTAAGAGTAAAAAGTATAACGTTGGCCAAAACTGATAATATAAATACCCCCAGTTTAAAAGCTCACCTGAAGTTGATGAATAAGCTTGCTGACCTATGTCGGGTGCTGAAGCATTCGCGGCATTTTCGGTAAAAAGATACCCTATCCCACCAATAATTAATTTTATAAGCCAAAAAAATAAAAAACTGGCAATAGTAAACCCGATAGCGTCATCCCTTGTTAATCGTTTTTTAGCTTTGCTTTTTACAATAATGGCGAGCATTAAACCTAGTAGGCATACACTTCCTAAATAAAGTACTGCCTGCCAAAAGTCATCAGGATAAAATACAGCTAACCCTGGAGCGATAAATAGATACATAGCATCTTCGTTATCAAGTGAACGGTTTTGGGCACTGTGCTCAGACTCTTTAAAAAGAGCTAAATATACAAATAAAGGCTGTAAAAACAGCATTAAAATACTCGTGGTGATAAGGCTCATACATCATCCTTAATGAGAAAAAACGAATGCAGCACTTGTGCTGCATTAAAATGTGGGTGTTCAATAATAAAGAGAGGTAGGTGTTATAGGTTTATTTTTTGAAAGTATGTTTTAAGTTTTAAAAGCCCTGACTCAAGTTCAAATTTTTGTATTTTTGGATTTTTGAATTTAAATCCATTAGAAATATGGGTATTAATCATCGTCGCCATACCCTCAAACCCAGCTGGTGCAGTGGCAACTAAATCGCTCAATAAGGGCATGATAAGCACTTGATGCTCTTCTATTAAAGTTGGGTCTTCGTATATATCGTAAACAAGGTTAGTTAGTGTTTGTTGGTTTTGTTGTTCCATATCATTTCTATAACGCCGTAGCTTAGGCGTTTATAGCTCCCTAAAGTTCTAAATTGAATAAAGGTAAGTAAAATTTTATTACTTTTTGTTCCTTCGGTTACCTTTTGACATTTCTTTTTCGACAGCAGCACGAGCGTCTTTTATATCTTTAAAAAAATCATACTGATATTTAATAAGACCTTGGTATTTTTCTCCTTTAATTAAATAAAAAGAGAGCAACATAAAGGCTATATTGATAACTGTTGCAATATAATACCCATTACCTTCTAAAATTATAAAAGCCGGTAAGCAAATCACAGCTAAAAATAAAGCATAGAATTTTAATATATTTGCGCAAAAAAAAGAGCCTTGGCTTACTTTAAAATTTATAAGGCAAAATACTAGCCCTGTAGAAAATAAAATACCTAACAGCCACTCAGGATCTGTATCAAAGTATTGCGTTAACACCGTCATTCCTGAGTATGCAGTACCCAAAAGTAAGAGCACTGTTACTAATAGAAACCTACGTAAAAGCTTCCATGGTGGAAATAATAGAAATACCTCATCGTTTTTAGACACTACTTACTCAACTCCTCAAATATTCCAATTGCGAGTGAATTCACCGTTCCAGATAGAGCGCTCCCACCAAAACAGACGACTTGAGGCTCTCTACTCTGTCTCTATAAAAAGAGCTAAACATAAAAATAAAGCTTGTGAAAACAGCGTTAAAAAATGAGTGAGTAATTATGAACGGTATTACAGGTTTATTTTTTTGAAAATATGTTTTAAGTTTTAAAAGTCCCGATTCAAGTTCAAATTTTTGTATTTTAGGGTTCTTGAATTTAAACCCATTAGAAATATGGGTATTAATCATCGTCGCCATACCCTCAAACCCAGCTGGCGCACTAGCAACTAAATCGCTCAACAAGGGCATGATAAGCACTTGATGCTCTTCTATTAAAGTTGGGTTCTCGTATATATCGTAAACAAGGTTAGTTAGTGTTTGTTGATTTTGCTGTTCCATATCATTTCTATAGCGCCTTAGCTTAGGCGTTTATAGCTCCTTTGTGTACCAGTTTTAATTCAATAATTTATTTTTAATTGAGCTTTCTCATTTGCTAACTGTAATAGGCTAACAGCTTGCTCTTTGTCATAAGCTAAAGCGCTGTGTTCAATAACATATTGTGCATGCTCTTTTACTGCAAGCCAATTATGCTGCGATTTATATAAACTTGCTAACTCAAAATGCGCCGTTGTAACTAATGAATTTGGCAATTCTGTATCTAACGCTAAAAATTCTTTGTGAAGGGAAATTGCATTATCAATATCTTGCCCTACAAACATGCCACTTCCATATAACCAAGCTAATGTTGAATAAGCTTCTATCTCTTTTGCCGCAACCCGCTTTTTGGCTTCCTCTAATAATCGAGTCCCATCCCCAGTGTGAAGGCTTAAAGTAATCAATGCTTTCCAGTATCCCATGGAATAAGCTTTTTCACACCACTCCTCAAGATACTCTGGCGCGTTAATTAAGCTTTTATGACATTGCTGTGCGGCGGTTATTACAGTTAAATCTGGGTCATTTATACCTATAGTATTATCCCATCGAGGACCTGCGGCATAGATGGAAGGCGCCATCATAATCAACAATAATAATATTTTATCCATAAAATCACTTCCCTAAAGATTGTTCTGGAAGATGGACAGTATAAGAAGGTACTGGTGAAG
Source organism: Pseudoalteromonas carrageenovora IAM 12662 (assembly GCF_900239935.1). Lineage (NCBI taxonomy): Bacteria > Pseudomonadati > Pseudomonadota > Gammaproteobacteria > Alteromonadales > Pseudoalteromonadaceae > Pseudoalteromonas > Pseudoalteromonas carrageenovora. Next base: position 296,655 of record NZ_LT965929.1, on the reverse strand, counting down.
GTAAAAATGCACCTTTCCTATAGAAATAAGTCTCTCTAAGCGGCTTTTTTAAGTCGCCTTCACCTTCACAAACTCCACTATCTTTGCAGGTCATCCCACCAATATAGTCAATTATACTTATTCCACTGATTTTTAAATTAAGTAAAATAGAATCAACACCTACATGCCTATTACCAGCATTAAATGCATGATACCGATGCATAAATGCAACAATACGGGAGCCTTTTTCAATTTTAAGGGAACTGCTTAGTATGCTCGCCCACATTTGATTTCTTTGAATATGTGAATCAGTACATAAACCACCATCAGCGTCCTCCCAACTGCACCTACCATCAATTTTATCCATCACCTCAACAGGCATATCTAACGGAATAATTTTCATACCTAGAGAGTTAGCAGCTTTAACTAGCTCACTATAACCTGTGCTAGCAGCACCATTCCAATACCAATTTTCTCGAAAATGTTTGTAAATCACATCAAAACCTTTACCAGTACGTTGATAAAAATCTATTTTTTCTTTTATCTTTATAGGTAACATTTCCATCGCAAAATGAGTGAAACCCGCAGCTTTAAGTTGTTTTAGAGCCTTTATAGCCTCATATTTATAAGATACTGGATTATGGCTAGACTCGGCAATAATCACTAAGCGCGCGTTACCTACCATTGTTCTGTAATTTACATCCGTGTTTATTTTACTCACTGTATTTCCTTATGTTTAATATTCTTAATATTATTCAAAAACCCAAGCTAGTCACAGCAACCTGCATGTGTGCGTGCTAGTTTAAGGGAATCTCTATTTTCATTTATCCAAGCATCAATAACAGGTGTAGGTTTAAACTCTGAGCCCGTACCAGGCCAATAATAGGACCCGCTTAAATTCTTACAAAGTGCTAAGTAAATAGGTGCCGAGTTAAACATTACATCTTCGCCACTCTCAACAAACATCTCATAAGAGATTTGTTTATGAATTAACCCTTTATAGGTTGTAATTATATCAGCAATAAAAACATGCCTTTGGAAACCATCAAGCTCTAATAAATCAGTATGTTGAGCATTAGTACAAAAACTAAAGCTTAATAAAATAGTGTGCGCGATCAGCGCTTTTAATTGGCTAAAAATCATCAATAGAAGCTAATTTACTAATAGCAGTACTGTCACAAGTCCAGTATTTCTTTATATCATTCTTTTGTAGTGTGACTGTTTTTTCCTTTGTTACTGTATCAAACTCTTCGCTATAGTAATCACTCACTATAACTTCTCTTTTTCCTTCACTAAAAGCCAAACTGTACTCAGTAACTAAAGAGCGATGATAGCTCGATTTTTCTACCGCTTTAAAGTCTGCTGAATCAATAACTGTGGCTGCATTTATAATGAATTTATCTAAGTGAAATTTATTCCCTACTTTGTTAATAACCAGCTCAATAGGTGTAGGTACATCCGCATTACATTTAAATATAACTTGCGAAGTACCTTGAGCTCCATTACACGGTGCAATAAAAAATACAGGAATAATCAGCAAAAACTTACCAAGGTTACTTTTTATCATGCTTCTAAATACCCTTGGCAATTCAATATTATAGTTATTTAGTAAATACATTACTTAATGCCTAACTGATACACCTGATAAATCAAAGTTGTAAAGTGTAACTGAATCAATTGAGTGCTCTTCAACTAGCTTAGTATTCTTTACGCTAATAACACCTTCATCAATACTAATATTGCTTACATTACTACTTAAAGTAAAATTAGGGAGTGCGTATAGCTCTGAGTTGATGACTTGATATCCCTTTAGTATTTGCAATTTGTTACCTGCATAAAACTTTATTAATGCATAATAATTTTTGTCTTTTTCGAGCAATGTTATTTCTGGCGTATGACCTTTTAATCGAGTGACAATAAAAGGGATCCCTTCACTAAAAGACAAGATGTAAGTATCCCTCGTAGGCAAGCAAATACCTGACTTATCTTTGTGGAGTAATTTAACTTGCTCATACTTCAATGACTGCAATAGCCCTGTTTTGTCATCAACTTTTATAGGCTTAGTTACTTTTATATTTAAGCATTCTGACGCGAAAGCGGTATGACTTACCGAAAGTAATAAAACACAAATTAAAGCTTGTGTAAGCGAGATAAGCCTTTGTGATTTATTTAGCACAGTTTGTACCGCTTCTACATCAGTTAAACTATTAAAGCCACTCAATCCAACCGATTGTACTATTCTTATTAATGACATCGAAAAGTCCACTTTTAACGTTACCTCTTTTGGATGCATTTTGTCAGCGGTAAGTGAACACCCATCATTAAAGGTGGGTGTCTTTATTATTTAAATTTTTATACATAAAATATGAAAAACTAAAATATTTTTAACTTAGTTTTGAAATTTCTATAAATATCCATTTATAAAACCCTAAATCATCTTCCTCAGAGTTTTGATAAGGCATAACAGCAAAGTCATAATTAAGGACAAATATTAATTCTTCTATACTGTATATGCTTTCCGCTTTATTTTTATATGCTTGCTTGACCCCTTCCCATAAGCGCATTGCATTATCGGAGTACTTATCTTGCCAGTGCTCTTTCAACAATGCTGAGTTATTATGTTTTAAAGTAAATGCAGAAACATCTGCTCTCGTTAACGAATCAATATTTGGAAGCACTAATAGCGTTTTTGCCCAATACCTAGGGTAACTTTCAGGCAAGCCTTCCCATGACTTTATTTGATTTATAACGTCTATATCAAGATCGTCATATTCTTGACTATCGATGTCGAGTGATTTGTACCACGCGAAATCTTCATCATATTTAAAGTCAATTGAGAAGTCGCCTTCGGATGTCATTTCAAAACGCGCTTTATTCCAAGGCACATCATTTTCATTCTTTTGCATAATCTCAAATAACTCTTTATATGCTGTGATGATATTGAGAATATCCTTGTTATCAAATCTGAAATCATAAACCGAAGAAATATTACTAACTTGATATTGATTAATAAAGCTCATTATTCCCAATGCATGATTGTCTAATAACACATAGTTTTGTGCCTTGCTCCATTCATCGGGAAGTACATTGAACATTGATTGTCCAATATAATTATAAATCTCATCTATATCTTTAAACATGTATCTACCTATTAATTTGGAAAAACTTTTAGCTCAGGGCTACTATTTTCTACTTTTGTAAATGCACTTATAACCTTAGGGGTACTTTTATCGCTGTCATACTCAATCAATACCTCAATTTCAACTTTATTGTCTTTATCCAATTCTTTAGCCCAGTTCTTTTCCATCTCTCGCCATTCGCCGTAACGATTTTGGTCTTTTAGTTGAGGTACTAAGTTTATTTTTTCTGCAGGGCCTTGAAATAGAGTACCAATTAAATGCCCGCCATCATAGTTAGGGTCATCACCGCCATAGCTGCTCTGTTTCGCACTGCGATGTTTTTTATCCCTTGTTTTTTGATCTTTAATCGCTGACTTTACAAGCTTTCCTTTGACTCTTATTGTACGTCCTTGCTCATCTGTTTCATAAGTATAAGTTGCAGGTTGACCATCATGAATAGAAGTAACTTCGTATATAGTATTAGGTTCCGGATTTTCAAGTTCTTTCGCCCAACTACCTCTTCCTCTTGGTTTATCTGATGCACTTCCAGCCAAAATTTTTACAACTGGCTTATCTACCTTTTCACTCTCAGCTTTTGGCTTTTTAAAGTTGAGTTTTTTAGATTTTTCTGGCTCTTTTGGTTTTTCTGGTTGATTATTTGTGACTACAATATAACCCCCAGATTTTTTACCTAAAACAGAGCCGTTAAATCTAAAATCAGATAACACTTTTGCATCAGGATTTTTATCTAACAACTCACCTACAGTTGCTTGTTTTAGCTCTACATCATCATCAAAATACCCTTGCTTCTTCCTCAACTTTGTTAGCTCGTCAAGGTTTGGTTCCGAAGCCGCAAATAAAGCTTGATAGTAATCAGGCTTTAAACCATATTCCATAGCCTTTGAAACGTCAAAAAACGGTGATTCATGCGGTGTCATCGGCGTACTTTCTAGAGGACTTTCGAATCTGACTAATTTAGTATCACGCGATATATGTTCAACTATTTCACCAGACGCACCTATTACAGGAACTAGATTGTCCGTAGGAGTCCCTTCCTTACAACTCAACCCAAACGGATCTACCCAATTCACCGGATTCGGCGCATATTGATAGTGGTTTATCCCACCCACTAGACCAATCGGGTCTTGATTTATAAAGCGTTGCTGTTTGGGGCTGTAATAGCGGTAGCGGTTGTAATGTAGGCCGCTCTCTTCATCTAAATATTGCCCTTGAAAGCGAATTGGCTGAGTGAAGGCGTTTTCTTTATTAGTGTCAGGCTCGGCTTCTGGCTCTTCATAACCATACACATCGGCTTGGTTTTCCCATACGACTTCTGCTTTGTTGTTGGTTACAAAGCGCGGGGTGTTAAGTTGGTCTAGGTGGTAGTAGTACACCTCGCCTTTTTTAATAAGCGCTACTGGGTGAAATTGATTTGGTAGGTTGATATACCAAGTATATTCACCGTGCTGGCATTCGCCGATTAACTGGTCGTTATCCCAAATGTAATCAATTTTACCGTGCTCGGTGTGCTTGGCAATACGACGACCGAGTGGGTCGTAGTCGTATTGCGTGAGCGTGCCGTTATTGTTAAAACAGCTTAACTGATTAAACGCGTTGTATTCACGACGGGTTTTAATGCCTTTGCCGGTTTCGCGTATTTGGTTACCAAAATCGTCGTAGTAAAAGTCGCTGTCGCCAAATTGTGTTAGGCGGTCGGCGTCGGTGGCACTGTTTATTGTGGTGTTGTTCGTACTTTCATTGTTTGCTACTGAGTCAACGTTGCTACTACTTTCACTACTACTTTCACTACTACTTTCACTACTACTTTCACTACTACTTTCACTACTATTTAGCGCTAACTCATTGTATTCGCTATGCGTGGCGCGTGTTAAATCAATAGAAGAACTGGCTGTATGCTCGTTACTGGCAGTATCATGTTCTATACCCTGCTCGCCTATATCTATAAGGTCTGCATCGCTTGTGTTTGATTGAACAGTCTGACTTTGCGGGTTACCAAAGCTATCCCACTGGTAGTGTGTGGTTGTATCAGCACGTGAGCTTGCCAATGTTTGTTGTATTAACTGCCCGAGGCTGTTGTATTCAAAATTGATATTTTGGCTGCTTACGCCTTCGTTTTTACGGGCAATAAGCTGGTTTACGCTGTCGTAATTGTACGTACAGGTATCAAATAATGTTTGCGCTGGGTGTGTAAGCTGTTGCTGCGTTAAACGGTTGAATACATCAAACTGTTGAGTAAGGGTTATGCTGTTACCAAACTGCTGGGTTTTAATATTACCTTGGCGGTCGTATCTTAATGTTACGAGCGGCTGTGCAAGTTCAGCCTCTTTGCTGTTGGTTTGCAGTAAGTTAATGCCGCTTAGCTGGCCAAACTTATTGTAGCTGTATTTAAGCGTGGTTGAATCTGGCAGGGTAAGGGTTTGCCTTCTGCCGTATTCATCGTAGCTGTACTCTAGGGTATGCGCTTGTTGCTGGTTATTAACTTGCTCGGCGCACAATAGCCTGCCGCCTTTATCAAAGCGTTGCTTAAGTGTTGATTGCGCATTATGTGCACGAGTAATTTTACCTTGCAGGTTATAGCTGTAGTAATTGGCGTTATTAATGATATGTGAGTCGCTTGCAAGGCTTGCATGCTGCGCAGTTACACGGCCTAAGCTGTCGCGCTCTATTTTTACGTGGCGTTTGTTGCTTTGCGTTACTGAGGCTAAGCGGTTACAGGCATCGTATTTATATTGCTGTAGCGTGCCATCAAACCCGGTTATTTGTGTTGGGTTTTCGTTCGCGTCGTAACTTATGCGGTATACGTGGCCGTCGCTTCGCTCGATGGCTGTTAAGTTGCGCTCTTTGTCGTACGTTAAATGCAGTGCGCTGCCATCGGGCTGAATAACACAATGCGGTTGGCTTAGCCCTTCAAAGTGTTGCTCGGTGGTGTCGCCTTTGCTGTTTTGCGAGCTAATTAATCGCCCTGCTTCGTCGTAGCTAAAGTATTGATGCTGCTTATTTTCAGGCTCGTTTTCATCAAAGGCAATTGTTTGTGTAAGCTGGCCGTGCTCATTGTATTTATATTGGGTGAGTAAGCCTGCGTTATTCAGTGTGGCATTTACGCGGCCTAAATTGTCGTAGCTGTAACGTATTAACTCATCGTTATGGTGTTTGGCTAACAGCTCGCCTTGCTCGTTCCAAATAAACTTGGTGATTTGGCCGTTTTTATTAATATGCTGGGTTAACTGGCCGAGCTTATCGTAGCTGTATAATGTGGTGCGGCCATCACCAAAGGTTTCGCTTTGTAATAAGCCAGCCACGCTGTATTTACGCGTAATGGTTTGGCCATCAGGTAAGGTAGTTAGTACACGTTGCCCAAGTTGGTTGTAAGCAAAATGGGTTTGGCTACCATCTGGCTGCGTTATTGTTTCTAATTGGCCATAAGGTGTGTAGCTATAGCGCATTGTGCTGCTATCGGGCTTAATTTCACTGAGCTTTTGGCCTTGCGCATTGTATGTATATTGCCAAACGTTGCCGTTAGGGTCGGTATGTTTTACCAATTTACCTTGTGCGTTATGTACAAAGTGCTCTTTGTGGCCTCGAGAGTCTATACAGGTTGTTTCACCAGCCTCTAAGTTATATTCAAACTGGTAGGTATAGGTATTGTTATCGCCCCACTGCTTTATACATTTAGCGCTGGGTGAGTAGCTATCCCACTCAAAATGATGGCTAAAGCCACTGGCTCGTGTACGCTTTGTTAATAAGTTAGCGGCATTATAGGCGTAGCGCTCAGTTTCATTTTGCTGATTAGTAGACTGAACAAGGTTTTTGTTTTCGTCGTACTCATAGCTTGCAAGTAATGGCGATAGCAATTGCTGCTTGTTGTTTTTATCGGTACAGTACGCTGCTATTTTGCTTAACAAACCTTGCGCGTTGTAGCTAATAATACAGCCGCGCACTTTGTTTACTTCTATACGGTGTAGGCGCTCTTTAGCATCGTAATAAAACGCGATGCTTTGACCTTTTTCGTTAATTATTTTTTCAAGCAGCCACGCGCTTTCGCCTGGTTTAAACGTAAGGTGTTGGTCATCTGGTGTTACAAGTACTTGCTTACCATTTGTTTGGTAATGTAGCGCAAGGTTACTACTTAACTGATAGCTTGATTGGCCAGGTTTCACCTTTTCAAATTTATGTTTAGCGCCGTGCTCGTCTTGGTACTCTAACCAGTAAGTGCCTTTTTGCTTAGGGCCCACTTTTGGCGGCGGCAAATAATGCTCTGTAAGGCTTGCCATAAAGTCATGGCGCCAACCATTACCCATTGTTGTGCATACATCAGCATGAGATGAGCGATACAAACGTCGCCACACTAATTGGCGACTGCCTGCTAAAGTAAAATCAATTAGCGGCAGTATTTCTTCACCCGATAGCATTGAAACCGGATCTGAGCGGCACTCTTGATTTGTAATGGGCTCTTCACTTGCGGTGTTATTACTTGCACCACCCGTATTTTTAGCGGGTGCTTGCGATGCGCTTTTACCTGATGCGGTTGAGCTTGATTTATTGCTCGACTTTTTGCTCGCTGAGCCACTATTAGTATTATCGCTTACTTGAATGGCCGACTTTGCTTTTTGGTGGAAACACGTTACTGCGCCACTTACTAAGGCTTGGGTAAGTACGCTTGCGGTTTCGCGAGCTGATGCGCTGCGTGGGCAACCAACACCCGCACTGTTTAATAAGTTAATTACGTCGAGGCGTTTGGCCGCATCACTGGTTAACGCACCACCAATTTGAGCTATTTGTTGTTTAGCCGTTTCTGGGGTGTTTGCCACAGTTGGCGCATAACCTGACGGCGTTTGGCCTTTGCCAGCAACTAGGCAAATGGGGTAACTCGTTCCTTGTAAAACAACCGTATTACTTTGCATTAGTTGTGTACTTCCTCACTTATCCATAAGTATGATGCTGCGGCCTGATATTTTGATTGTTCTTGAGAAATCACTAAAGCGTGTTTAAAGTGATTTACAATAGCCGGGCTTGAGGTCAATTGATATAAATTGACAAGTCCTTCAAGCGCACCAATTTTACCTAATTTGTAATTAGGTAATTCATAATGTGTATGCTCATTAATTAAGCTACTGAGCAATTCTAAATTAGTTAACCACACATCGCTTTCGTGGTTTACGCCATTACCTGGCGCACATATAAAATCTATTTGTTTTTTACTATTAAGCGCAATGTTAGAAAACATCCCACTTAACTGGTTATGCTTTATAAAATCTACAGATGGAGCTAGTTCGTGGCTTTGTTGCATCCAACCCGTTGTACCTGCTGTAACCGTTGTAAATGCACCACCAACACCTTGATAAATATATTCACTGTTACTATTTGCTTTGTATGTTGCGTCTACTGCAAGTACGTTAACCTTTTTCCACTGATTTTTTTGTACAAGTTCAACCATTGCATTAGCGCCCGTAGCACCATAAAACAAAATATGATTTACATGCTGTGGAAATAGCTGCTTTAAACTATTTGCCAAAAGTTGCTTAAGCTCACCTTGATACTCAAGCGCAGGAAGCAGCCAAACTAAAGGCGCTTGTAGGTCTTCAACTTTTGCAAATAACTCTTTTGCTTTTAATATGCAATCGTATATGCAAGCATTCCAAGATTGCCATTCTTTAAACTCTTTTGATGCTGGGTTTTCGCCGTATAAAAGCTCATCTATGTCTTGTGAAAATGGCGCTGAAAAGCACTCCATATTAATATTAAAAGCACTCACAGCACGGCCTCCGCAGTTAACTGCTTAGTAGTAACGTGCTGGTAGTAGCTATATAAATTAAATACAGCTTGGCTATAGCTATCCATAGCAGATATTTCTATCGCATTTAACTTAGTATTTAATGCCTTCCCAGCTATTAAGCGCGAAGATGAAAGCTCGCCTTCAAACTTGGGCCAGTTAGCTTGTAACTGACGCTTAAATTCACTGCACGATAGCTCATCGCCCTGCCACGCTTGTAACTGCGTTTCAAAGCTCACCAATAAGTCAAGCTTATCGCCAAGCAAGCGCCTTATTAAAGCAATAATGGCACTAGGGTCTTCAACTTTATTTAAAGAGGTACTAGCTAAAGGAATAAGTTTTGCAAAGTTACTTTGCAGTAAAACCTGCATAGTTTGATCAACCGTTAAAGTGTTACTTGCATAGTTGCCAACTACATTTACCTGTTCCCAACTTAGTGATAATAAAAAAAGCGACATTAACGGAGAGTTAATAAGCCCAGCATTGCACAGGTGTTTAAACGTATTTATTACATCGGTATTTTTTGTTTGGCTGCTTACTAAAAAATTTTTATCCAACGTTGGCTGTAAATTCTCAAGCGACTCTTGATTAGTGGTTAATGCAAAGCCCAGCGTTTTTAAATCAATATAAGCGATTAAATTAAAGCTATGTTGTTGTAATAACACTTTATAAATAATTAATTTAGTTAGGCTTTGTAAGGTGGGCTCATTCATTAAAGCGTTAATAAACGCTAGGTTAATGTTTTGGGGCAAATTAGCCATAACCTCAATACATGCTTGTGCTGTGGTATCAATGTTGGTGTCACTTTGTAAAAAAGTGATTAATTGCACTATATCTGGTTGGCTGAATTTTTGTGTTACGTTATTTTTTTTAGCCGTTAACCAACAAGCTTCTAATAGCTTTGTTTTAAGCGTTTTTATAAAACCTACGCATGTAAAAGGGCAATATTGTGCTTCACTAATTGTTAGCAGTTGCGCTTTATGATTACTTAGGTATGTAGATAGCAAGGTTAGCCACCTATTAATACTGTAGGGTTGCCAACAACAATTTTACCACCATGGGAGCTGTCATCACCCATTCTAGCGGCAGGCTTTCCGTTAATTTTAACTGAGCCAGAACCCGATTTAATGCTATCTGGCGGGCCAATACACACCATCATGTCACCTTTACGCGCAGCGGGCATACCACCAATTAACACATTAGTTGAGCCAATAACTACAGGGCCACCTACATGCGGCACTGTGCCGGTTGTTTTAGGGCACACATGCATGTGACCAATTGTAGCTGCGGGCTTACCCATAAAGACTCCTTGTCTGTTTATATTTTTTAAATAATATTAATCAAATAAAGGGATAATTAATAACTTACTGTGCGCCACTAAAAGAGATAAAGACTCTATTAACTCACTTTGAGAGTAATCTGAAAGTGCAACAGGGCTTTGCATAGCATATTGGTATAACCCCGACACAATATCTTCACTATTTAATACTGGGTGTAAATTATTTAAAAACTGGCTAGCGTAATAACCATTCATTGCTTTTAAGTGAGTTAATGCAGGATTTAGCAATGGATCATCAGGCCTGTTAACAGGTAAACATATTAAATGTGCAAGCCCATAACGGCAATATACAACATAGCCATTATTATTAATGCCGTTTCTTAGTCCTGAATGAAAGCTATTTATTATTTCCATATATGCACTAATTTAATTTAATCATTCCGGCAGATAAAGTAATAGCACTGCCATCAACTTTAACATTACTACCTTTAATATTTATATTAGTGCCTTCAATAGTTATATTACCACTACTGCTCATTTTAATTTGCGCAGAGCCTGTTTTAATAACTATTTCATCACCCGCTTCTATATTTAATGTTTTGCCTACTTTTAAAGTATCGTTTTCGCCCATGTCGGCAATACGATTTTTAGCAACTTTAAGGCTGTCGTTGTTAGCTATATCTGTTTTTCTGTCGTTGCCAATTTCAATATTATGGTCGTGATCTGTTTTATCGTTTTGATCGTTTTTAACATAAAGTTGCTTGTCTTTTTCTGCTTGAAGATAAACCAGCTCACTGCCTTTTTTATCTTCAAATCTAAGCTCATTAAAATTATCAGCCCCGCCTTCTTTTGTAGAACGTGTTTTTATACCGCTTTGTGTTTTTTCAGCAGGTAATGCGTACGGAGGCATTAAGTCAGCGTTATACACTGCCCCACTTATTATGGGTTGATCTGGGTCGCCATTTATAAAGTCCACAAGAACTTCTTGGCCTACACGAGGGAAGAAAAACGCCCCCCACTTTTTACCCGCCCAATTTTGCGCAACACGGATCCAACACGAACTTTTAGAATCTTTTTTGCCTTCTCTATCCCAATCAAACTGCACTTTTACACGGCCAAATTGGTCAATCATAATTTCATCAGCGCTGTCGCCAGTTACAATTGCCGTTTGAACCCCATTTATTACAGGCTTTTTCTTATTTATTTGTGCTCTGTAAGGGATTTCTTTTGGGACACATTCAAAGTGATTTGAATAAACTTCCTCTACCGATGACTGCTGCGAACCTGATTGGTTTGGCACTGTAATTGATGTCATCATAGAGGTAATAACAAATGTTTTACCTTCAAGGCGTGGGTCTTCATGCTTTTTAAAGCTAAATAACTTACCTACAGTAAATGAGCGGCAATCACTACGCCCACTGGAAAGCTTCATGTCTCTTTGCAGTGACTCTAACTGTACAGATGCTAAATTAGCTGCGCGCGGGTGGCACTCTTGCTCGCCCGTGTATTCAAAAATTTCAGAGACCGATTGAGTAGGAAGCTCAGGGTTTGCTTGCTCGCCATCAGGGTATCGAGATGGCTGTTTAAAGTCGTAACCAACACGTTTAAAACTACCAGGGGCAATGCTTAAACCGCCTTGCCAGCGCGATACGTGTGATTCACTTAAATGACCAGTTGAAAATACAACTTTACCTTCGCCACATACTTCATAAGCTGTAATATCGTCAGCTAAAACAAGCGTATGGTTACTGTTTGAGTGTTCAAAAAAGTAAAATATACCTTCTTGTTGAAATAAGCGCTGAATAAAATCAAAATCAGACTCTTGATACTGAACACAATATTCGTACTTAGGGTAGGTTTTACTGGTTTTATCGCTAAAGGCAACATTGTGTTGACCAAATAAATCAGCAAATATTTCTTTAATTGTTTTCTTTTGAAAAATGCGGCTATTTTTACGATTGCGCATTGAAGCTGCGAATGGAACTATCGTCGCTTGATAATCTATATAATTTTTTTGCTCGTCAACATCTGCCGTACGGCTTCCGTTTGAAACCAAATGACTAACTATACCGTGGTAGTAACGCTCACCACCGCCTTCTGCATTTTTTACTTTAATAGATACAGGTTTACCCACTAAATCTTCGTGTGCGATTTGTTTTCCAATCGTGTACATATTGGCAGACATAACAAACAAATCAGACATTGCCTCTTGGGCAACAAAACGAGTTAAATAGAGGGCATCTTTACCAGCAGGGGTGCTAATTTGAATTACGTTTTTATCTTGTGTTGCTTTTTGCATTCCTTGCTTTTCCCGTCCTAAAGATCAAAAAAAGCTCTGAGCAATGCCCAGAGCCATTATAAGGTAACAAATATTACATTTGTTGACCTTTAACACCGCTGTAACCGTATACAAGAGGAGCAGTAATGTTATTTTTGTCGTCTGTTGGAGTAACAGTCATCATCATTTCTGTGTAGCTGATAGTGATTGTTTCGATTGGACGATCGTTTTGTACTGATACTGAGTAGCTAGAAATCATTGCATCTGTAAGTTCGATTTTCATGATTTCTTCAACCTTATCACCTTGCTTAGTGATATGGAAAACAGCTGGTAAACCTTTACCGATTGTCGCTTCTTTGAAAAGATCCGGAGATGCTTTATCTTGAAGTTTAGTGATTGTTACGTCGCCAAGGCGAGTAGAGCTTGACTCACGGTCCATCGCTGTACCAGTAGCTGAGCTAATTTCACGACTTACATTCCAATCAAGAGATAAAACTGTAATTAAATCTTTGAAAGACTCAGCAGTAGTTTCGCCTTTGATTGAACCGTATTTTAAATATGTATTTGCTTGCATTTGATAATGCTCCTTTTTATTAAACAATGTTATCCATTAATACTGGATTCTTTACTTTGGTATATACCAAAATTCCTTTGAAACCATTATCTTTAATACAGCAATGAAAAGGCCTTCTGATTCCTTTCCTTAGATGAAGACAATGTCTCAAAAATTCCATGTAGTGATATCAGGCACCAAAATTATAATGCCCTCAAACTAAAGAAACAACCTTAATAACAAGTTATTTCAAATTAACTTTAATTAACCTTTAATTCAGCTCCAGTTCAAATTCATTATCTTTTATTAATAGCGATATACTATTAATTTCTTTGTCATCAATCATGCTAGAAAGTAAAACTTCAGACAATAATGGCAGCACTCTGTTTTGCAGTATAGTGTGAATATTACGTGCACCTGAGCCTGCGTTCTGGCAATTAGCAATAATATATTCAATTACATCTTTATTATAAATTAACTCGGCATTGTAATGTTTTTTAACACGTTTAATTATTTTATTTATTTGAATAGCGGCAATTTCTGTAAGAATATCGTCACTTAGTGGGATGTAAGGTATTACATTAATACGACCTAAAAATGCGGGTTTAAATGAAGCAAGTAAATCATCTTGTAGTGCCTTTAATAAACCTTTGATACTTGGTTTACTTTCTTCGTCTTCAAATAAGCTCATTGTGGTGTCTGTGCCCACGTTTGAGGTCATAATTATAATAGTGTTTTTAAAGTCGATATCGCGGCCTTCACCGTCTTTTATTGTACCTTTATCAAACACTTGATAAAAAATATCTTGCACGCCAGGATGTGCTTTTTCCATCTCATCTAAAAGTACAACACTGTATGGCTTTCTTCTTACGGCTTCGGTTAGTATGCCTCCCTCGCCGTAACCTACATACCCTGGAGGTGAGCCAAGCAGTAAAGATACTTTATGCTCTTCTTTAAACTCAGACATATTAATTACAGTGACGTTTTCTTCACTACCATATACTTCTTGGGCTAAAGAAAGCGCTGTTTCTGTTTTACCTACACCGCTTGGCCCTGCTAACATAAATATACCGTTAGGGCGGCTTTCATCAGCGAGTTGAGCACGCGATGTTTGAACAACTTTAGCTATTAAATCAAGAGCATGGTCTTGTCCTACAACTCGTTGCTTCATTTGTTGTGCTAAATTTAAAATGCCATGAATTTCATCTTCGTGCATTTTACCAACAGGTATGCCTGTCCAATCTGAAATAACTTGCGCTATAAGCTCTTCGTTAACCTGCCAATGAACCATATTATGTTCAAAAGAGGCTAGCTTCTCTTTGCTAAGTCTTAGCTTATCGAGTATCTCTTGTGATGACTCATCGTCTTGAGAGTTAATAAGCTCTAGAGCTTGATTAAGCTCAGTTACAATTTCTTTTTCAGTACTAAATTGTTCATTTAAAGGGGCTAATTGCTCTTCAATTGTAATTAGCTCTGCTTTTAATGTGTCTAGCTGCTGTGAATGATCTAAACCCGTTTTTTGCTCTCTGTTAAGCATTTTTACTTGTGTTTCTATTTCGCTTAAGCGATTTACAAGCTGCTCAATAGTATTTGGAGTTGATGCTTGGCTCATTGCTACACGTGCACACGCTGTATCTAGTAATGCTACGGCTTTGTCTGGTAGCTGCCTTGCAGTAATATAACGATGTGATAAATGCACCGCGCCTTCAAGTGCTTGTTCAGATATAAATACCTTGTGATGCTTTTCCATTACCGGCACTAAGCCGCGTAACATTGCTACCGCTTTTTCAGGGGTTGGCTCTTCAACTTTTACAACTTGGAATCGGCGTGTTAATGCAGCGTCTTTTTCAAAAAACTTTTTGTATTCAGCCCAAGTAGTTGCCGCTATTGTACGTAATTCACCACGCGCTAAAGCGGGCTTTAATAGGTTGGCCGCGTCATTTTGACCAGCAGCACCACCGCTACCAATCATGGTATGTGCTTCATCAATAAATAAAACTACCGGATTTACCGCATTCTTTACTTCATTGATAAGTGATTTAAGGCGATTTTCAAATTCACCTTTCATACCCGCACCAGCTTGTAGTAGAGCTAAATCTAAGCTGTGAATTTTTACATTTTGTAATACAGCCGGTACGTCTTTTTGAGCGATTCTTAACGC
This sequence comes from Pseudoalteromonas carrageenovora IAM 12662, assembly GCF_900239935.1. NCBI lineage: Bacteria > Pseudomonadati > Pseudomonadota > Gammaproteobacteria > Alteromonadales > Pseudoalteromonadaceae > Pseudoalteromonas > Pseudoalteromonas carrageenovora. Next base: position 281,495 of record NZ_LT965929.1, on the reverse strand, counting down.
AAGCCCTTCAACGACTGCTGTTTTGCCTACACCGGCTTCACCCGTTAAAATTGGGTTGTTTTGACGACGCCTTGTCAAAATATCTACCATTTGACGTATTTCGAAATCACGACCAAGAATAGGGTCTATTTTTCCAGCGAGTGCCTGGGCTGTTAAATCAACAGTGAATTGATCTAAGCTTGGGGTTTTAGAGCCAGCATTTGCCTGAGTTGATGCATTTTGTACTGAATGGTTACGCTCTTGAGATTGCGCAACTATTTCAGGCCATGCATGAAGCAATTGACCAGGTTCTATTTTATTAAATAACTTACTACAACGTGTAACTAAACTTGATAAAGTATCGTCTTTAGTAAGGGTATAAATAACGTATGCACTACGAATTTGATTATCTGTAAACTCAATGCTGGTACTTAACCAAGACTGCTTAAGCAGACTCGTTACATGCACTGACAAACTAGGTGATGACTCACTACCCGTTTTAAACGACTCTAGTGATTGATTTAAATCCTGCTGAACTTTATCAATATCTATATCGAACGAGCCAAAAATTAGTCTAACGTCATCTAATTGCTGCTCAATCATAGCTAGTAGCCAATGTTCAAGTTCAACCGTAAAATGACTGCGGCTATTACATATAGCAACAGCACCTTCTAGGCTTTTTCTGCAATCGGGACTCAGTTTTTCAACTAGTTTATTCAGTGTCATCGAAGACATACTTTGTTCCTTTTAATTTTAATTATCCCTTAAACGATAACTTAGTAGGGTTAGATTTTAATTTTTTATCTTGTACAGATAAGAAGCTATTGGCACCTAACTGACACTCATTTTTTGAAAGTTTAGCGGCGCCTAAATTTTGAAAATTTGACTCAATGACTAAGCGAAAGTTAATGGCATTGCCAACATAGTCTTTTGTTATTTTATTCGCGATTTCGAAAAGCGGACCTTTGGGCAAAAGTTGTTTTGCTTTATCTGGATCATCTGATTTTATGTGGATTTCGATATTAGAAGAGACATCCCATACTTTATTTCCAATCATGGTATCAACACCTAATCGGGCATGCTGGCCTTCATATAATGCTTGGCTGGCTAAACGGGTTTGTTCTTGCGCTTTTAGCTCGTGCCATTGGCCAACCATTTGTTTAATTGATACATCACAACCTAAGTATGACGAAAGTACGTTTTTTAAATCAAAGGCATTTCTAATTTTACGGCTGTATAAACCCGAAAAATGCAGTTGGTGCTCGTTATAGCCACCACTTAATAAACCGAGTATTTGTGTGTATGGGTCTTTGTTTTTTTCATTATTAACGTGATTAAGCGAAGGCTTATATTTTTTCCAAGCGCGGTAATACAGTGAGATCAAGCGATGGTTAAACATGTCGTAAAAGTCACGCATCGTTGTATCTTTATAGCGTAAACGCTGCATCACAAGTTCACTATAAAACTGGGGTAAAGCGCCTGAACAACCCGTTAATCCCATAAAAGAAACCTGCATATTTACTTTATGCATACCGTCTTCAAAACCTGTTTCTTCTAGTTTAGTAATTGCATTACCTGGATAGCCAAACTTTTGGGTAGCAGTAAATTTAATCAACTCTTGCTTTGGACTACTGTCGTAACCGACGTGTCGATAATCTAAGCCATGCTTTTTGAGCTGATTTTCAATTATGAAAACAGCTTTATAAAAGTCAATTTGAGAAGCTTGTGAGATTATTTGCTTAATCATAATAATGGACTGTCACCCACTCTTGCAGGCCATTGATAATATATTTGTTCTTGCTCTTTAAGCCTTAAACTTAAACGCGTGTAACTATTTATTGCTGCAAATTGAGCAAAAAAGTGATCAAGTATTGATGCAAAGAAAAACATGCCGCTGCCAGAAAAGTCATCGTTAGCAAATGTAATTTCTATTTCACTGCCTGTTGCAAAGCTTACTTTGCCTTTTTGAATAACACGTGCTGTTGAGGGCTCGATTATCACTCTATAAATGTTATCTATCATGCCCTTAGTTTGTGGCGATGCTCTAAAATCGTATAAACGTAAAACTTCTTTAAGCTTATTGCATGCATCTTCACCACTAAACGTATCAAGCGTTAAATGATTAACTAACTGCCACCGTGTTGCATCAGCTAATATTGGTCTTACTGCATGAGTAAATGGCGTTAAACATCTAATTTTTTTTATTACATCGCCGCGCTCAGGCATTAATAAACCAAGTTCGTCATCACCAAAGGGCATACTTGCTGGTAGGTTACGATTACTACAATTTGCGCGCACAGTAAGTACAGAGTTTCCGTCACCATACTCCATCGCACTATTTTCAAAAGTAGCATCAACTAACGATAAAAATGTTTCGGTTCCTGACTCTACATAACCGCCAGCCCACGAAGCGGTTTCTCGACGAATATGCCAAAACAAATCATCATGCCCATGATATTTAGGATGTGTTTGACCATAAAAAGGCGAAACAATTTGCTTGTTGCCTTTATGATCAAATGCAATAACTTCAGAAATACCAATTACTTCTGATATCTCCGAATCCATATAACGCGGTGTTAATTGGTATTCATATTCACTGATCTCAGGTCTTATTGGCTCAAGCTCTTGTTCAAATAAGTTTATTATTGGGGTACAGCCTAATAAGAACATATCTTTATCTACTTGCTTTTCAAGCTCAGCAGATTCAGTATCTAGGTAAATGTAAATACTACATTTATTCGATTGCTTAGGCAGTGATGAGAGAATGCCTTCAAGCTCAAAAAACCTAAACTTCTCAGGAAAAGTAAAATTCTCAACAAGCAAACGGTATCCGGCAGATGAGCGCTGCGAATAAGGGACTACGGCTTCGTTAGAATCAAAACCTACGGCTTTTAATTGGTTTTTTGACAGGTACCTAATACCTTCATCGCCATTATCTATAGCAATACCGATACTATGCTTAAACAGTAACTCGTACACTTTAAGCGTATGATGCCACTGACCATTTATAAAAATACGAAGTTTTTCAAGGCCTGTTTCTGCAAGCGAAACCCCTTTATACTCACCCGTTAATTCTATTTTAAAAATAGATTTTGCTTTTTCGTGCCAGCGGGGCTTAGGCGCTACAAATGGGCTATTATCAAATTGCACATTTGTAATTTCAACGGGCCAAAGGTAAGTTTCATAACATGTTTGAAATTTACACTGCTTCATTGAGTCAACGTTTGTTTCTACTTCGCTGGCTTTGGGGATTACTACGCCCGCCGTTGATAAGTTTTCGGCTTCAAGTTTAACAACCGACATTGACGGAATTGGTGCTTGGTAATCTGGCAACATTTGCCCGAGCAAAGCATCTGTTAACTCCGGGAAGCTATCATCGAGCTTTTGTCTTATATTGGCGGTTAAAAATGCAAAAGACTCAATTAGTCTTGATACATGAGGGTCTTCAATATGATCTTCACTTAACTTTAAACGCCCTGCAACTTTTGGGTATTTTTCAGCAAAGTCTTTACCTAAATGACGCACAAATGCTAATTCACGATTGTAATACTTTAATAACTCATCGTTCATAATGATGCCTCAATAATCTTCATACCCAAGTTAACGGGCTCAACTTCTGAATCAAAACTAATAAATTCTGGCTCAGGATCGGCGTATAAAAGTGCATTTATTCTTAAATTTAATACTCTATTTAAAGGTACTTCTTCGTCAGTGAACACTTCCACTTCAAGAAACCGTGGCTCAAATTTTAAAATTGTTTTTCTGACGGTTTCACACAGTAATGCGCGACCTTCATGAGAGCTTACAGACATACTCGAAAAGTCAGGTAAACCATAAGATAAACACGAAGTAGCCAGCTCAGTATATTGAGTTGGCCACGTATGCCACTGAATTCGGGCATTTAACAAAGCTTCAATATCTCTGCGCACGTTTTTTCTAAGCTCACTAATAGTGATCCCTTCGGTACGTGATGGCGCATCCTGAAAATCTGGCTCATCATCAATGAGCTTATCTATAATGGATGCTTGAAGCTGTTGCTTATGCTCTATCATGGTTGCTAAAACTTAAATTAAGCTGTTTCAAGTGAGTTGATTTTTAAATTTGGAATGGTGATCGCCTCATCATCAACAAACAGCATTTTCATTCCCTTGCCTATAATAAATTCATCTTTTAGCTCTACCCAGTCAGATACTTGACCTAGCTTTTCAAGCTCAGATTCAGAGTTAATATAAACAAGTGGCAAATGAGCTGTACCTGATGGGCCATCTTTGATCGTAATTTCAACACGTAACCAAATGCTTTCTAATAAAGACTCTACTGGCTCCATTTTTAACGATTCAATTTCGTTAAAGTTAGCTAAATAAAATTCACCATTAGTCCCTAGAACTTCTAGGTATGGGTTTAAGCAATCATCGAGATCTCTTGCTGATGACTCGTCTGTGCTAACTCTTATAGATTCCATTTCCTGAGCTAACTGAGCTGCTTCGTCGGTTGAACCTTCTAACAGAGCCACATGCATTTTCAAAAATAGTGTGTCTAATTCGTTTGCATCATGAAATAACTTAGGAATGCCTTTACCTTGATAAAAATCTACACGAGATTGCTGAGCACGAATTAGGTGTCTTAAATTTACTGCACCTACTGCAAACTCTGGATTTTTTTGTACCATAAAATCTAGTTGTTTATCAGCTTTTTCAAGCTCACCATTGATGCAAAGTAGTTCGGCGTAAATGCTTCTGATATCAAAATTTAGTGGCTCATCTTGAAGCTCTGTAGCACAACAAGATAATGCATCAGTAAGTTTCCCCTCGCGAATTAAGCTATGTATTTTTTTCATGACTATTCCTTTATTTTATGATGAGGACTGAGCTCAGTAATTAATTTAATACTGGAGATCATCTGATCTAATTGAAAATGTGGCTGTAATTGTAAAACAGAAAAGTAATGCCCTGGATTAGCTTTATTTTCACTGACTTTTATTCTGGCATTACTTAAAGGGTACTTACTTCTTATATGCTCTGAGGCAGAATCTGAAGCAGTGGTATAATTATTTATCCATGCTTGTAAGTCTCGCTCACAAGCTTGTGCTGTGTTGTAAGACCCAACACGGTCGCGAGCTAATAACTTTAAATAGTGAGCAAAGCGAGATACACATAAAATATATTGCAGCATTGAAGATAAGCGCGCATTTATATTAGCAGCGCTTGATTCATAGTTTTTAGTTTTTTGAACCGACGCATTACTATAAAAAACAATGTGTTCTGTATTGGTTACTGACGATGTTGGGATAAAGCCAAGCTCAGAAAATTGCTTTTCAAATTTGCTTGTTACTAACAAGTTTAGAGGTGGCTTTGCTTCTTTTTGATAAGTGTCGTTTGCAAAACTATCTCTAGCCAGCCCAGTTACCAATCCCTTTGAAATTTTACCAGGCTCAATACCGCGAATATGTCCAAACCAGCCACTGTCGCAATATGCTCTTATTATGGTAGATACGAATTGATACGCTGCATTGCCCCAAAGCATATCGCTTTCAGGGTCTTTAATTTGTTCTTTAAAGTAAAAATCTTGATGGCGTTTACCATCATTGCTATATGGCGGTCTAACTAATACATGAGGAAGCGTAAGCCCAATAAAGCGAGATTCTTCCATCGCTCTAAAGCTTTGCCATTTAGCGTATTCAGGCTGTTCAAACTGATTAAACAAATCGGCGTAATAGCCTAAATCAGAAAAGTTATCTGCACCAAATAAGTTAGGAGAAGCGGAGCAAATAAATGGGGAAAAAGCCGCTGCAGCGGTTCTAGATATTTCTTTTATTGTGTCTATGTCATTATAAATTGTGCCCGCTGAGCACATGTTACTAATTTCGTAATCACCTATAACAACACCAAATGGCTCTCCACCTGCGCTATCAAATTCACTTTGATAAAGCAGCTGAAAAAATAAACTTTGGTCAAAATCAATGGCTTTGTTTACATCTTTAGAAAGTGTTGCCCAATCGCAGTTCAATACTTTTATTTTTACTTTATTTTCTTTGTCGTATTGTTCGCTTTGAAGTATTAGCCACCAAAGATTACGCCAACTGGCTTCTAACTTTTGAAATCTATCATTATGAATTATCAGGTTTAATTGTTCTGAAATGAGCTGATCGAGCTCAACAATTACGCGCTGTAAATAAGGACCCAGTGATTCTTTAGTCCATGAGATAGGTGAGTCTGAAGAGCCTTCAAGCCATAATAACAAGGCTTTATCTAGGTTTTTTTCGTTTAAAAACCTATCGAGTAAAGCCTCATTATCACTTATTCTAGACTGTGCTTTTTGTACAAAAGCGAAGTCTTGATTTATAAATGAAAACTCTTCGTGATTCATTCTACTGCATTATCCTTAACGCTAAAGATCAGTTTATTAACCGATCTCTGGAATTTTAGCTACAAGGCGTAAAGAAGAAGTAAGCTCTTCCATTTGTAGCCAAGGTCGTAACCATGCAACTGCATTGTATGCACCTGGTTGACCTGGAATCTCCTTAACCGATACTTTTGCATCAGCTAGAGGATAACGTGCTCTGATATCTTGACCACCACCCTCAGTCGCATTTACGTACGATAAGATCCAACGGTTTAACCAAGACTCAACGTCTTCAGCTTCCATAAAGCTACCAATTTTATCACGCGCCATTACTTTTAAGTAATGAGCAAAACGAGACGTTGCCATAAGGTAAGGTAGACGTGCAGATATAGCCGCATTAGCCGTTGCATCTGGAGTAGAATAAATTTGTGGTTTTTGACAGCTTTGGCCACCAAAAAATACGGCATAATCTGTATTTTTGTAATGACAAAGAGGTAAGAAACCTAACTTACTTAATTCCGCTTCGCGACGGTCTGTAATGCCAATTTCAGTCGGACATTTAAGATCTGGATCGCCATCATCGCTAGTGAAAATATGCGTAGGAAGACCTTCTACTTTACCGCCACCTTCAGCACCACGTATTGCAGTACAGAAACCGTATTGAGCAAATGCTTTGGTCATATTAGTTGCCATTGCATAAGCTGCATTACTCCAACAGTAATCACTGTTATCAGTACTTACAGAGCGACCATCTTTTGGTTCAACTTCAAACTCTTCATAGTTGAATTCTTCAACAGGTTTAGAAGCAGCGCCATAAGGTAGGCGAGATAAGAAACGAGGCATAGTTAATGATACAAAACGTGAATCATCACTGTCTCTAAATGAGCGCCACTTAGTGTATTCTAAAGATTCGAATACTTTTTCTAAATCGCGAGGCTTAGTTAGCTCTTCCCAGTTATCAAAGCCAAATAATGATGGCGATGAAGCGGCAATAAACGGACAGAAACCAGCGGCTGCTACATTAGACATTAGGCTTAATGTTTCAACATCTTCAGGATGGTTAGTAAACTCAAAGTCACCTACGATAGTACCGTAAGGTTCGCCACCTGGAGTACCAAACTCAGACTCATAAATTTTCTTGAATGTTTGGCTTTGGTCAAACTCAACAGCTTTACTTAAATCTTTATGAAGTTCTTTTTTCTTCATATTTAGCATACGGATTTTAAGTGTAGAGCTTGTCTCAGAGTTCATTACTAAATGGTGCAATCCACGCCAAGAGCCTTCTAACTTTTGAAACTCTTCGCTGTGCATTACTACACTTAGCTGTTTTGAGATTTTTTGATCGATTAATTGAATTGCTTCATTAAACGTCACTGTCATGTTTTTGTTCCACTGAACAGTCCCTTTTAAGGCTTCTTCTGTCAGTGTTTTAAGTAGCTCTTCTGCACGGCTTGCATCAGTTTGCTTAGTAGCGCCGATTGCTTGTTCTAAAAGTGAAGACGTCGCTTCTGAGGTAGACTCTAATTCAGTACTTAGTTGCTCTGTACTCATTTTTCAGTCTCCTCAATTTTAAGTTCTTTTGCGATCGTATCTAAGCTTGAGGTGTTGCTTAGCACTTCTTCAAGTACATTTTCTAATTCTTCTGAACGGTCAATCTTAGTCATCAAATCGCGTAACTTGTTGCGTGTTTCCATTAATTTACGTAATGGCTCAACTTGGTTCACAACAGCTGCTGGCTCAAAATCGTCAATCGATTTAAAGTTAAGTTTTACTTCAAATTCAGAACCATCATCATTGAGCGTATTATCAACTAATAATTTTAATGAAGGGCTCATACGCTTTAAAACATCGTTAAAGTTTTCACGATCTATTTGCACAAATCGTCTGTCTTTAAGTGGTTTTAATGCTTCAGTATTATCACCAGAGAAGTCGCCCATAACACCAACAACAAATGGTAATTCTTTTTTTACTGCAGTGCCTTCAGTTTCCACATCATAAGTGATGTGTACGCGAGGCTTACGAACTCGTTTTAATTTATCATGGATACTCATAGAGAACTCCTTTTACTTATATTTCAGTTTCGCTGATTTTAATGCCAGACAACTTAAAGTACCCCGTCCTAGCATCACTATCTGTAATTAATTCATTTAATAATTCAGGCAGCGACAATTCGCTCCATCGAATTACTTGTTCTATGGTGTACGACATAGGTGAGTGCGGCTCTGTCTTTCTAAAAAAAGTAGCGATTTCTTTGAGTTTATTAATCGCGCTTTCTCTTGAGTTAATTTCGTTATTAACTTTCACAGCTTGTAATGCAACACCTTGACCTTCGTCGTCCTCACTTTGAACCACTTCTTGCACTTCATTTAGTGCCGCTTTTGCTTTTTCAGCAGCTTCAAGCTTATCTGCTGCAACATGCTCAACAGCAGCAAGGCTTACTTCTAATGCTTGTTTTATATTTGAAGTTGGCTGGGGCTGACCCGTTACTCTATCCATTACTTCGCTTAATAAGGCAAATTGCTCAATCGCGTTTTCAATGTCTTGTTTTAAAGTAACAAAAAATTCAGTACTAGTTTCTGCAGCGCTTCTTTCAATAAGCTCATAATCAACAGCACCTAGATTAAGCTTTTTTTCTCTTTTCTCATCCGTTAAACGAGAAATATCATAGCCCTGCTGATACTCCCAAAAAGAATATGACTCCATACTGGCACTGTCGGTCAGATAGATACTTTTAATTGGGATTATTAATGTACCTTCCCCTGCAGAACCATTAAGGCCAACCAAGGCAGATACTTTATCTGACACTTCATCATCGTCATCGAGAGACGGATAGAGTTCGTCAAAATAATTATCGAGCAAGTTATGAGCAACTTTAAAACCAAAAGCCAAACCTTTAAAACTATGAATTCGACAAAGGGCTTCGATAAACCAAGCTAAATATTCAATATCTTTGCTTTGTGTTTTTATTGCTTTGCTACATTGCTCTAATAAAGGAAGCCAATCTCTTGCTAGTGAGGAAATACCTTCTTCATCAACTAACGCATTTCTTTCTGCTGCACGAAGCTGGTTTCTTAAATCTTTTAAGGCGTAATAAGTCGACGTAGGAGACACATCTGAGCGAGGATCAATACCTGCAACTTCGGTGTCTGAAATAGGGGAAATATACTCTTCAAATAAAAACATTCCGTCGTCCTAATAATTATCCATAAAACTCCAATAAAGCGGAGCGGATTTCATATTACATTCTTTATAATAAATTACAAGCCTAGTTACAATTGAGTTTAAACCTTAATTATTGCCTTTATATAAACAATTAAAATTTAATATACTTATAAATTAATAGGTGTAATTAAAGTAAAAACTCTAATATAAAAATAAAAGCACTATTTATATTTTAAAATCGTTATTTTGAAAAAAGAGGTATTGTAGCTTCATCTTGAATATTGAATGTTTCTGAATTATTACCAACGTATCCTTTATCGTATTTTATTAAAATACAGGTCACATTATCTCGCGCACCTCTAACTAAAGATGAATGCATTAGCGCCATACCAGAATCAATAATGCTACTAGGCTCTAATGACAAACATATGTCCTCATCAGACAACTCACCAGTGAGGCCATCTGAACAAAGTAAAAATATATCGCCTGTTTTCACTTCATTTTGAATAACGTCTACTTTTACTTCTTCAGTTACACCCACAGCCCTTGTGATTACATTTGATAATGGATGCGTTTTAGCTTCTTTTATTGAAATAATCCCTTCATCGATTAAATCATTTACTTGGCTGTGATCTCTTGATATTTGCTTAAGTTGACCATCTCGAAGCATGTAAGCTCTGCTATCGCCAACCCACAAAACATAGTACTTATTATTTTTTAAAAATAATGCGGTAACTGTACTGCCCGCGGTTTTACTACCTAGATATTGGGCACTGTATTCGTTTAATTGCCTATTAGCATCTTCAATGGCTTCAACTATGTGTGATACTTCTAGTTTTTCAAGTGGAAGCTCTTCAACTTTTGCTCTTATTACATCTACAACAAGTTGGCTGGCAACTTCACCAGCCTCGTGACCACCCATCCCATCTGCGACAACCCATAAGTTATGGCTGTTTATTTCTACATGCGCATCCTCGTTAAGCTGTCTAACAGCACCACGGTGGGTAATTGCATAACTTGTACTAAACTTGCTAATCACTATTTTTTACCTGTGTAAAATTCCATTCCCAGTGTTTCCACCTTCCATCTAACATTGCCGCAACTTGATTTACTGCAGGCAAACTAGGGGTTATAAGTACCATTGGTTTTATATTGCAAGAGCCATGCGTCCACCAAACACTGTAATCGCCATGTTTTTTTAATAAAAGAGCATGCATTGCATCTTGAAGAACTTCACCCGATAACTCATCACCTGAAAACTCAAATGCTTCCGCACTTTTATTTTTATCTGCAGAATTTGAAAAGCTAACCTGCTTTTTAACTCCAGCTATAGCACTTAAAGATTTAGCAACTTCTTTACGCCATGAAAATAAATCGACAGAACTATCTAAAACTTTTAATACAGTATCTTCATACTCTAAAGAGAACACTCCTGAGTTTAAAACATCAATCGGTGCTTGCTCTAATGTGCTTGCAACTGTAAAAGGGTAGTGTCGTCCCACGGCATCCATACTCGGAAACAACGTGCCCATAACCCCTTTGTCACCAACAATATTTGGCGATAATGCAAAGTGCCATACTGGTCCGGTTAAGTAATTATCTTGCCATACCTCACCTAGTTGCTCTTTACTCACTGCAATGGCTGCTTGCAGCCATTGCTCCCAATGCTCTGAAAACTCTTTCGATACGTTATCTTGTACAAAGTCACCTAAACTAGGCACTTTGCCAAGATAACCAATATTTATAATCGGGTCGGACATGAAAACTTCTCTACACTTTTATTCCAAAATGGATGCCTGATTGATTTAGGCAATAATTCGACTTTCGCATTGTTCCCCATGAGTGAAAAATGTAACTCTAAGTCTTCACGTGTTTTTGCTCTTTTAGCACTTAACTCGTCTAACATACGATATAACGACCATTCACCTTGGTAAGTTGTATTAATGGGACGACCACCACTTGGAGGAGTAAATTCAATCCGAGTATTACTTTGCCCTGATGATCCTGGCCATACAAAGTTAGTTATCTTGATTGGCCCATGACGATATGACATAGATTGCCCATCAATTTCGACCCTGAACTTTGATACTGATTGATCTAATTCTACAGTCCTTAAACCAAACTCAATTCTTGGTGTTGCACTACCGCCATCAAAAAAGACGGTTTGAATTTGATTAGCAAGTTCAAACATCGCTAATGTATCTCGGCTAATGCCTATATCTTTTTCAAATTTCCATGGCGTTGAGCTCATATCTACACTAGGCGCAATATAGTTAGTGAAAAAGCTATCAATCGTGCCACCAGGGCTGAAGAATCGAGTGAAGTCTTTCATATTCACTTCTTTATTTGCGTACGGAGAGAATGGATAACGGCCAACAATTGCAGCGTTATATTCGCGTAATACCTTACTTTTCCACATCTCGTTTAAATGTCTGTTGGCACTATTTTTAGTTATATTGCTAGTATCACGACTGATATCTAACAACCAACTATTAAACGGATAAGGTAAGTCTCGGCTTTGGAACTCAAGTTGACGAATAAAGCTTGGCTTACTTTTACCGCTAATTTGATCTTTAATTGACGACTTTAACTGATCGCCTCTATCAAGTTTGGTTAAGTAAACGTTTAGCTCTCTTAGATTTTTCTGAATATTATCTAATTGTTGAGCATCAATATTTATTACATCTTCAAAGGCTTCTTCAACTTGATGACCCGGTAATTTAATATCAAATTTAGGGGCTTCGTCAGGTAAAAATCGTTTGATGCGATTAGCCTTTGTTTGCATAGCAATCTCAGCAGCATTTGCTGCCACTTTACCTGCAGCCTTTTGATTATCCGATACGGGTAATTTAGTAAGCTGCACATTTTTTTGAACTGCAGTAATAATATTTTTAATAGGTGCTTCAGAGCCCGCTAGAGCATCAGTAATATTAACCCCCTCAGCAGGAGAGCTATATTGGTTCAGGCTCAAATCATCAATAAATGATTGCCAATAATAGATATAATCTTGAAAATATCGTTGCTCTAGTTTCTTCTCAATCTCATCTTTAGAAATATCGTAGGTACCCGTGGCCTCTTCACCATACACCCAGCTACTTGCCATTAAATTACCAAGCATTTTACTTTTCTCAACATTAAAAATGCCGTGGAAACCATTAAATGTATATAAGCCCGGGATACTTCGCGTAAGCTCACCGTCATTTCTAAAAGTAAATTTTTGCGCACTTTCGAAACTAATAATGTCTGTAAGCCTAAATGGCGGGATACTGCTATCTAAAAAGTCGGCTTGAAGTCGTTGGTATGCTCGCTCAGCAATTGGTAGCTTAGTTAGCTCAGCTCGTGCAACACGCACGGCTTGATTATCAATTTCAATTTGGCTTACACCGTTTTCAAGTAATGTAGCAACATGCTCCATTAGCTCTACTCTGGTTTGCATATTTTTATCGCCTGGTAAATTACGTTCTAAATACGCGTTAAACCATACCGTTATATCTTCACCTTCAAAGTATTCAGGCTGAAACAACATAAGGTAACACTTCAGTGTTTCGTATAAATAACTTAAGTGCTCAGGATGAGCTTCCATTTCTTTAATTAAGGTACTTGCAATAAACGGTTCTAAATACGTTTGCAATGAACGGTCGTAGGCTTGTGTAGAAGCCATTTTTATTTCATTTAGTTTGTTAAACCCAATTGATTTAGACTCTTGTGTATTAACAAGTTCAGGGTTGCTTGCAGGTAAGTTTCTAAGAGCTTTTAATCTGTCGTTTAGTACCAATAAGTTATTACGATCAAATGAGGCGGTATCAAGCTCTTGGTACGTTGCAATCGCATCCTCAGTCTCTGAAATTAAGTTACTATTCCAAGCAAAACTAAAGTACCACGATGTTGAAAAACCAAATAAAGCTATGCATGCAAGCGATATGCTACCAACACGAAGCCATTTATTTTGCTTGTCATGATGTTTGTTAGTGCTTGCTAAGTTTTGCTCTGGAAAAATCACACCTTCTAATACATTCTTTATAAAAAAGCTTTTAGATTGGTTGATGTATCCCGATTCGCCTGCGTTCGCTTCGTTTAAAAAGCTTGATGGCGTACCTTCTTGCGTTGCACTTGTAAGATAAACACCACGAAACATTGGTAGTTCTTCATATGCATTAGGAGTGAATATTTCTTTTAAAAAAGCATCTCCTACACCTTGTAGCACACGAAGCTGCCTTGGGAATTCGAATATTTTAGCGCGAATTTCTTCGTTTCTTTCATTAATTAATCTACGATTTAACATCTCGGTTAATTTAGAAATTAATGTGTGAGATTCTTTATTAAATGCATCTACTTGCGTGTCTTTGTCTAAATCAAGTTCAAAGGTTACGCCCCAAACCTGCTCACATTCTTCTTCTGTTAATTCGCCAAAAAACTCTCTAAAGCCTTCGATTAAATCAACTTTTGAAAAAATAACGTAAACAGGAAAAGTCATGCCTAATTGGCTTTGTAGCTCTTGTAATCGCTGTTTAATAGCGCGAGCATGTAGGTTTCTCTCAGTTTTGGTCTGGCTCATAAGCTCAGAAATACCCATACTGATCATTACACCATTAATCGGCCTAAGAGGACGGTACTTACGCAGTAATCCTAAAAAGCCTTCCCATGCACGTGAATCATGCTTTGCATGGCTGCTTTGCGTTGTGTAGCGCCCTGCAGTGTCAATTAAAACAGCTTTATTGGTAAACCACCAATCACAATTACGCGTACCGCCAACACCATGAACTAAATCAACACCCAGCTTATCTTTTAGTGGGTAATCAAGCCCTGAGTTATGAATAACGGTAGTTTTGCCAGCTCCTGGCGGTCCTATCATTATGTACCAAGGCAGCTGGTAAATGTTTTTACCTTTGAACAGCTTTACATCTTTTAAAAGATCGATAGCTTCGTTCATTCGCGTTTTAAGCGTGGTAATTTCTTCATTTACTTCAGAGCTATTTGTATCGCTATTACTATCAATTAACTCATCAGCCATTTTTTCGTCTCGTTTGCTTTGTTGCATAAGACGATAAATTTTAGACACAGAAAAAACCAATAAAACCAATATAATAGTAAACAGTCTTGCTGCAATACTTTGTAGTGGTACATAGTCAGCTATTGCGATTAATGGGCCGCCAAACCAAATTAGTAATGATAAAGCTAAAAAGCCAATAATTAGCATTGCCGTACGAGATGTAAGTGCGTAGGTCACTTTTTTTATTTTTTGTGAAAAACTCATTTCAGCCTCTTAAAATAATAAGTCGATTTCAATTCGTCGGTTAAGTGACCGAGAAGCTGAATCTGAATTACTGGCAATAGGCTCTGCTGCGCCCTTACCTTCGGGCCATAAACGCCCACTGAGGTTTGTACTTTTAGCCATAGAGTTTGCAACTTGCGTTGCGCGCGCTAAAGAAAGGTGCCAATTTGAAGGGTATTTATCAGTTCTAATTGGTGTGTCGTCTGTGTGGCCGGTTATTAAAATACGCCCTTTAGTTCCTTCAAGGCTTAATGCTAGCTTTTCTAAAATAGGCTGAAATGAAGGTAATAATTTAGAGTCACCTTGATTAAAAAGGCTCTCACTATTAATAGAGATTCTGATCCTATCGATATTTTTCTTTATCGTTACAATCCCCATTTGAATCTCAGTTTGTAATAGTTGTTCTAAAACAAGTAGCTGCTGATCCTTTTTGTCTATTGCTTGGTCTTCAGCTAGAGGGTGAATGATGGCCAGCTTGTCATTTACAGCGGTAACATCATCATTTAGCTTCATATTTATAAATAAATAAACGGTAAGTAAAAGTAGACCCAGAACAGAAAAAATAACCCACAGCGGCACCTGATTTCTTAATTCAACGCCAGCGGCTACTCTTTGTTTCCAGTTAGGAGAAAGCTTATTATTGATTGGCCCATCTAATTGATTTAATAGGTGGTACATTTGTGAGCGGTATTCTTCTACTTTACTATCACCCACAGTATCTAGCCTGTACTTACCTTTAAAACCTAAATTTAAACAGTGGTACTGAAGCTCTAAAAAGGCTTTGTGTTGCTCTGGCTGAGACAATGCATTATCTAGCAAAGTATAAAAGTACTCACCGCCAAAGGTCTCTTTATGAAATGTTGAAAGCAAACTTTCGTCAGCCCATTCCATAGAGCTCCATTTAGAATTTAAAACAGACTCATCTAAAATTGCACATAAACAATAACGAGAGTTTTTGATTACATCTTTTGATAAATTCTGATTACGAATCTCGACTTCAAAGCGTTTGATAGCCTCAACACATCGATGCTTTAACGCAGCCAAGTTTGTCATCTCAACTGATTTTCTGATTGAAATAACCAATGAAAAACAGTCTGTTGCCGCTTCCATTAACGGGTTTTTAAATATAGATACCTTTGCATTACTAGGAATACTGCTTGCAACAGGCTCAACAGACATAACTGTTTTGTCTGGATCATTATCTACTTGAGTATTATTTGAGGCATCACGCCCTAATCGACCAGGACGTGGTTTTATAATGGTTTCGTCCATTGAAACTCTTCCTTTTAAAAGTTAAGTTCTTATTGCCCACAGGCTTAGTTGTAACTCGGGGTAATTTCCAGACAAGTGAATAGCAATACCACCACTTGAATGAAGCTTTGCCCAATGCTCGCCATGTTTATTTAATTCAAAATAATGAAAACCTGCATGGTAAGGAATTTGACGCGGTGCCGTTGGTAAGTTACTGATTGTAATACCTGGGATTTGATTGTTTACTAAATCTCGGATTGTCTCAACACTACCTATTTTAATTTGAGAAGGTAGTATCTTACGAAGCTCTTCGTGGGGGACACTCGCCTTAATAGCCAATACAAATTGACCCGAGCTAAGTACCGATTTGTCTTTGAGTGCACCAAAAGAAATACCAAACTTGCTTTGCTCTAGCTTTATTTCTGTCGCAGTTTGCTCGATTACATGACTTAAAGATTGATATAAAAAGTTTACTACTTCGCTAAATACTGGGCCTAAATTTTTATGATCGTACTTAGGTAATTTAGGTACTCTTTTGTTTACTGTACTAAAAGTAGAGAGTTCACCAGCAAGCTCTATTAAACGTGTATAAAGAATATTTGGATGAAGGTTATTAACTGATAATAAGTTTTCAAAAACAGCGTCATACTTATTTAACGTTTGCAGCATAATAAAATCAGCTACAGATGTGCTTCCCGCATAGCCTTGGCACAACCTAACAGCGATACTTTCTGAGCGCTGCTTTATCATTGAGCCAATTTCTCTCACTAGACCAAGTAATGGCTTACACTGACCTACTTTTAATGAAGCTGGTATATACTTTGAATCGAGCTTAATTTGCCCTTCGCTACTTACTTCAACAATGCGTGCTAATGGCAATAATATATAGCCAGCGTGATCGTCTGATGACAATACTAGCTTACTAAATACCTTAGCTACTTGAATAATTTCTTGAGCTTGCGCACCTAAAGAGTCATCGCTTACTGATAAGTCATTAAGTTTATAACGCGTAACAATATCTTCATCTAAAGATGAAATATTAATACCACTGGCTTTTAGTGCAGGAACCGCTAAATAAACTATTTCATCATAAACATCTTTACCAACCACTAAAGGCGCAGGTAAAGAGGTTGATTGAGGCATATCGATGGGTAGCAAATCAGGAGTAATAGCTGATAACGACTCAATTGCAAATTGGCCTGAGCTTAATAGTTGAGTGTCGATACTTATATCAAGTATGCCCCAAGGATCTGCTAAATTCCCATTGCAAATTTGCTTTATTAAATGCGAAAAATGCTTATCTGACTGCTGAAAGTGTTGCGGCCTTAAGAACATTCCTTCGGTCCAGGCAACACGAGTGTTATCACTCATTGTACAAATCCTTTTTTATTGCTCTCTCATGTATGTAGCAATTGCTTCAACATTTACATCTATATCGTCATAGCCTGTAGGGTCAACTTCAATTACAGCTCTCCATCGTGCTTGGTCGATATCTCTGTACGCAACAACAACTCCAACATATCGCGTATTGCGGTTTAAGCTCATTTTGTATTCTTGAACAGAGTTTGGCTGTAATTCTAATTCATCTTTTTTTAATAAGTCTGGGCCTAATAGTTTTTCAGGTGTTTCGTATAGGCTAAAAAAATCCTGCGTATCAAAAATTGTTCTTGAGCTAAGCTCAAAAATTTTCATTACTACCGGTGAAGGCCTATCCGAAGTGTCCGGATTAACATTTTTAGACACATTGATTTTTAGATCTGTAGAAGGAGGTACAAACTTGTTAACAGTTGAACAACCCATGGCTAAAAACAGTAAACTGAAACTCATTAAAAAGAGCTTAAACTTGTTCATTATCTACTTTCCTTTCTAGAACGATTCTTTAATTCTATCGTTATATGCTTTTAAGAAATCATCTGACAATGCCATAGCTCCCTTACTATTTACATCATGAGATAACTCATCATATAAATTTTGGTATAGCTTCCAGCACTTAGCCTCTGTTTGACCAGGGATGATTTTTAATACGTTAGAATTATCATTTATTTGTTGATTTATGTGTTGGGGAGAAACTTGCTCTAACATCCCTTTTAATACGCCATCAGCTCCTGCTAATAAAGCATGTTCATGTCTTCGAGTGTCAACAAAGCTTTCTTTGATTGATTCTCGAGACGACAGGAAGCTTGCACTATTTCTGATGAATAAATTCTGAATAACATCATCAATATCTGCCGAAAACTTAATTGGGTTATTTTGTTGAGTTTGAAACATTGTTTGGTTTAAACGCAATTGGTTTTTCACAAGTGCTCTTTGACGAAGAGACTCCATCAACTCTGTGAGTAATAAATTTAACCCTTGGCCCATTTCAAACCAAAGTTCTTGCGAGTTTAACGAATTTTGTAACTCAGCTTTAATCCCTAACCCGTTCAAGAAAGCATCGGTTAACGCAGTATCTTCACTCGGTGATATTGAATTCTTTTGCGCAGCAGGCTTATGAACAGGCTTTACAGCTTGAGGTTTGCTTACAGGTGTATCAAGTACCGCAGCCTCAACTGAAACTTGTTGTTTAACAGGCTGTTTTGGCTGTGGCTTACTTACAACTGGTGCTGGTTGAGTTACCGCCTCTGGGTTCATTAAGTGAGCAAGCTCATCCCAGTTCTCAGGTATTTGGTTTGCTGAATTATCTTCACTGGCCTGAGTCATAGAAACTGCAGGCATAGATTCATCCATTATTGATTCATTAAAATACTGCTCTGCCTCTGAAAAACGCTCAGTAGGGTGCTGATAAGCGCTTTCTGGCTCTTTGCTCAAACTAGCAGCTGCACTTAAATTACCATAATCGGTCTCAGGAGCTTTTTCGTTGGTAGCTAATTTCACTTCTACTTGAAAATCACCCACAGTAATTGTGTCACTATCAGACAAGCGTTGTTTATTACCTTGGCCTAATGGAGCTACGCCAAAATTTACAAAAGTACCATTTGTAGATGTATCGTAAACATAAAAAGAATCGCCCTCTTTAACTATGCGCCCGTGCTTACTAGAAATGATTTTTTCGGGATCAGGAAAGTGCCAATCACATGCTTCTGAACGGCCAAATATTAGAGAGTCTTTTACTGTTTTAGTGGCTTCAATTTCTGGAGAGAGTCTATGATAACTAGTGATGTTTAGTATCAGTTCCATTTGATAAGTTAGTCCCATAAATCTACATTTTTATTAGGATAAAGTAGAAGAGAAACTATTGTCAACATTGAAATTAATATATAAAAATATACTCAGTCTTTTAAAAGCATAAATCCAAATAATTTAAATTAATCAAAACCGCTTTAAAAAAGCCCTTTCACAGCTTAAAAAACATATTTTGTATGTTCCGATTTAAAAAATTACTATTTATTAATTTTCACAACACATTATTCATTTTAAATACCTTAAAGTGTTACAAAACAATGCCTGTAGACTTACGCTGTTTATAAAAAAAAATAGCAATTAAACGATATTTCAATAATTAATATAAAAGCTCTAAATTTTTTAAAGTTTTGTACGAAAGTTCTGCTATAGAAACATTGCTAAGTTGGCTGATTTTTGTAAAAATACAGCGCTTATCAAAGGGAGAATTGATAAAAATAAAAAACTCACCTTTGCGATTATTTTAATATACACAATAAAAGGATTTATAATGAGCGGTGTCAACAGTTCTAATGATAAAACGCAGATAGCTTCGCTTGACTCAAATCTTCGCACGCCAAAAGCAATAAATAAATTAAACCTTGTAGGTAAAAAAATATCAGACCGCTACTTAGTTGAAGAACTTATTGGCCAAGGTGGTATGTGTTACATTTATCGAGCCAGAGATTTATTTTTAGAAAGTGCGAGTCGCCCTGAAGTTTTTGTAGCGATTAAAGTATTGTTAGAAGAGTTTTCTCACTCTGAAGAAGCTATTTCACTTCTTAAAGATGAAACAACTAAAACACAACAGCTCTCTCACCCTAATATTGTAAAAGTATATTCTGCAGGATCTGATAACGATTTACATTATGTAACCATGGAATTAGTAGAAGGCGAAACGCTTGAGCAAATAATCAAGCGTAATAAACCCTCTGGAATGGCTTTCAAAAAAGCGAATGTAATTCTTAGCCAACTTGCTGATGCATTAATTTATGCTCACTCTCGTGGCGTTATTCATAACGATTTAAAACCATCAAATATAATTTTCGATTCTAATGGTAGCCTTAAGGTACTCGACTTTGGTATTGCAAAACATAAAACCATTGAAGATGCCTATGCAGTTAAAAGCGAATCAAGCATAGGTACTGTAGGGGGCTATACACCAACCTATGCAAGCCCTGAACAACTTAAAGGTGCTGCAGCATCTGTCAAAGATGACGTTTTTTCTTATGCGTGTATTGCACTAGAATTATTAAGTAGCAAACATCCATATAATCGTGTTGCAGCAGATACACTCCCTAAAGATACATCGGCAAAACGCCCTAGTAACTGCCCTTTATGGCTGTGGGGCACGCTTAATAAAGCAGTTTCTTTAGATGCAGCAAAAAGAACTGATTCGTTAAAGCCCGTTTTAGCTAAGCTTCAAAGTAACTTTAAACCAGCAATAGCGCTTGTTGCCAGTACTGTCGTGTTAGCTCTTTTAGCAGGCCAGTACTACCTAACAAATACAAACAATATGAAGCAGCTTGAAGCTAAGTTAGACAATGCAAAAGCAATAAACCAACAAGTAGAAACATGGATGTCTTGGAATGGACCGGAGATTTTAAATAAACTTGCAGAAATCCCCCCGCAATACGAGGTATTAAAACAAGGTTTATTAAGATCAAATCAAGCTAATATCTTGCAGAGTTTTGATTACAGAGCTAACCAAATCAATACAAGCGCTAATAAGTTTAAAGATTTTGATGAAACTATTAATGTTTATAGTAAAGCATTAGAGTATTACCCTGATTCAGAAAAGCTATCTGTACAACTCGAAAGTATTTTAAGAGAACGCCAATCAATAATTTCGGATATTACTTCTCGTATTGATTTGTTACTTGAGCAATCTCGCTATAGTGAACTTGACAATAATAGTATTCCACAATTAATCAATGATTTAAGCGTAGTAGATAGTACCTACGTTTATCGTCCGTCTGAAATACATTTTGATAATTACAAACTTGCCTTAGATAAAGCTATTGAAGAAGATGATGTGATCACGCAAAAATCTTTACTTAATGTTGGTAAAGCTATTTTCACTAATAATCAAAAAAATGAACTTGGTTTCGCAAACCTTCTTAAAAGAGAGTCGGCGATAGATGCTTTAACGCTCTACCAAAAGAAAATTAACCTAGGTGAACAAGCTGATTTTCCAACTGAAGATGCCGTTGTATTTTACGGCCCAAGATTTGACAGATACACACAAAAACTAGAGACAATTGAAGAGTATAAAGATTTATTAGACTTTGAAGAGTTAATCAATACTGAGTCTGCAGCGTTACCTAAGGACTTTTCTTTATTGGTTTCTTTAAAACAAGAATTATCTAGACGCTACATCACTATGGCAAATACATTAATGAAAAGAAAGATGTACCGCACAGCAGAACAACTAGTTGAAAGAAGCGAAGCTATTACTCAGTCTCTTGATAATGTAATGCTTTAAACAACTGTTTTTATTTGGTGAGTATCACCAAATAACTAAAAATAACGATATATATTAAACTAACAAACGTTTTGTTTTAACAAACGAAGGTCAAGGACGACGAGTTGAGCGATCATTTTGCATAAACTCCTCCAAGATTTTTCGTAATTATTACTATTTAAATGAGTTTATGGAGTACCTATGAAAAAGATAAGCGCACTAGCAGCACTATTAATACTAAGTGGTTGTTCTACTACATCGTCAGTAGACGAAACGCAGCAAACGGCAAAAGAAGAAGCAGTTCAAGTACAAGAAGAAATTGTTGAAGCTGTAGCACCTATTTCATTAACTGTAATCACTAACCCTAGTGATGCACGCGTACGCATAATGAACATAAAGCCTGTATACGAAGACGCTATTGAGCTGAAAGAAGGTGAATACGACGTTGAAGTAAGCAAACCTGGCTACCTAACTTACCGCAAGTGGGTTGCTGTAGATAAAAAGACTATTTTAACTGTAAATTTAGATGAAGTAGCAGCAACTGAAGCGGCTAACTAAACACTAAATAGAATTTTGAATTATGCCTTTAAACCTCGTTTTAAAGGCATAATTTTAGCTACCTATCAAAAAATACAATACACCACCTGCCCCACTTATATTTAAAATAATACACAACCACAACACACCTATAAAACGACGTTTTTGCGATTTATGCCTAAGCCATTGCTGTGCAATGAGCGCACCGGGCCAGCCGCCAAATAATGATAATAACTGGAGTGTTCGCTCGCTCGTGCGGTTAACTTTTTTATGCGTTGATTGTTTAGCTTGTCGCTTATCCCATGCGTACATTATAAAAGTGATTAGGCTCAGTGAGCTTATATAACCTGGTACATAAATAGGTATGTAAATAGGCAAGTACTGAGATAGATACGCAAGCCAAATTATTGCTAAATAAAGCAGTGAGAACGTGATTAATGTTTTCTTTATCAATTAATGTTCGCCTATACTAAAAGCTGTTAAACCAAAATAATAAGAGCCAAATTATGACATATTTTAAAGCGCTATTCTTAGTATTATGCTTATACACAATTAGCAGCTATGCATCCGATACCCCAACCAACCTTGATAAAGAACTTGCCGTATTTAAGCCTTATTTAGGCACTTGGCAGGCCGACTTTAAAGTGCCTGAAGGTGCCAAACCAGTTCAAGATGTAGGCCGATGGGAGCGGGCATTAAATGGTAAAGCTATACATACCAAGCACTCTATTAATGAAGGCGAATATGGTGGTGAATCGATGATTTTTTACGACAGTAAAAAAGAGTCATTAGTGTTTTACTATTTCACTACCGCAGGGTTTTACACAAAAGGCACCATGAAAGTGCTCAGCCCTACTCAATTTGTAGCCTATGAAGACGTGACAGGCAGTCAAGATGGTATTACTAAGGTTAAGTCGATGAGCGAGTTAAAAGACGATACATTTATAGTCTCAACCTCATATTTAAAAAAGGGTGAATGGACTAAGCCCGAGCAGCGTATTTATACTCGTAGTACAAAAACCGTCAAATTTAAATAACTTTGCATTTAAAACACAAAAAGGCAGCCTAGGCTGCCTTTGTTATTTATAAAACGGCTATTATTTAGCGAACTTTTTAAATGGTTCGTCAACTGGTGTATCAGCAAGGTGATTTGTGTAATTGCTCATTACTTTTTGCGATAAACCAACAATAATTTCTAGTAGTTGTTGCTTAGCGTAACCTGCTGCAAAAAACTTCTCAATTTGCTCATCGCTAATTACGCCGCGATCGCGTGTCATTGCAAGCGTTGTTTCACGTAGTGTTTCAAGTTTTGCATCTGCTAGTGGTGTTTTGTTTACTAGTGCATCAACAATACCTTGGTCAACTTTCATTGAAGCGGCAATTGCGCTGTGCGCTGGTACACAGTAATGACACTCGTGCTCAACGTTAATTGTTTGCCATACTACTGTTAGCTCTTCTGCATTAAACGATGTTTTTTGAAATAAGTCGTGCAGTACTTGGTAGCCTTTAAGTAGCGTAGGCGCTTCTGCCATTACTGCGTGAAGGTTAGGCACCATGCCAAATGCTGCTACTGAATCAGCCATAAGCGATTTTGATTCTTCAGGTGCGTTGTCTTGAGTATATAACGTAAATTCTGCCATGTTCTGCTCCAATAAATTAATGTGTTTGAGTAACTTCGAGACACATACTATTTGATTTTGAGCGACTGTTCAAGTTAAAATTGAGCATACGTTCAAAATAGTTGAGATTAAAATGGCTAACAAAGTTAAATTTGAACGCGAGAATGTAATTCGCGTTGCAAGCCAATTGTTTTGGGAAAAGGGGTTTACAGCAACCTCAACCCGCGATTTACAAGAGGCAATTAATATGCGCCCAGGCAGTATTTATGCGGCGTTTGGCTCTAAAGAAGGCTTATATAGTGAGTCTTTAAAAGACTACACCGTACAAATGAAAAGCCAAATTGACGGGTTTTTAGCAAGCTCTGACACTGTTATAGGTGGTTTGCGTGCGTTTGTAGAAAACGTAATAATTAAAACCAAAGACTGTAGCCCAAGTGCTATTTGTATGTTGGTAAAAGCAAACAGTGAATTTGCAGAAAAAGATGCCTCTTTATATGAACTGAGTTTAGACTTATCGGCAAAGTTTGAAGCTTACCTAACAACCTTGTTTGCTCAAGCTATTAAAAATAATGAGCTTAGTAGTAATCTTACGGCACTTGAATATGCGCAGTTTTTTCAGGTGCAATTTACTGGGCTACGTGGCTACTTTAACCGCCCAGGGGTTGAGCAATTAGCGCATCCGATGATCAATCAAATGTTTGCCTTGATCAAAAAGCTATAACTTTTCGCATTACTCACAGCTAAAAAAGTCTCAACAAAAAAAGCGGCTAATTCATACTGAATTAGCCGCTTTTTTATATCTTACTTTTTTACGTTTTAAGCTTATTAAGCTCGCTATCTTGTTGCGCTACCAATGCATTAAGCGCTTCGCTGCTATCGCCCGCTTGGGTAGATAAATCAGCAAGCTGCGATGCCGCATCAGAGATAAGCGTTAGGTTACGGTTTATCTCTTCGGTTACTAAGCTTTGCTCTTCAGCTGCGGTGGCAATGTGCGTAATTTGATTAGTAATTTCGTCTACTTTTACTACCACGCTATGCAGAGCATCAAAGGCAACTGAGGTTTCGTCTACTGCGCTTTCAGCGCGTACTACGCCTTTTTCAATTACGGTAGATGCATTACCTACTTCTAACAATAAGCTATCAATAAGTTGGCTAATATCATCGGTAGATGAACGGGTTTTAGAAGCAAGTGCTCGTACTTCATCGGCAACAACCGCAAAACCTCGGCCATGCTCGCCAGCACGTGCTGCTTCAATGGCTGCATTCAGTGCAAGTAAGTTTGTTTGCTCTGAAATCGTTCTGATTACATCTAAAATTTGTGTAATGTCTTTACTACGCGACGCCACTTTTTCAACAGCTTGGTTAGCTTCTTTTATTTCTTCAGACATGGTTTTAACTTGGCTCATAGCCGATGACAAGCTCGACTCACTACTTACCACTAAACCATTTATTTCATCCGCTTGTTGAGCTGATTGCTCAGAGGCTCTTGCAACTTCAAGTGCAGTAGCGCTCATTTCATTCATGGCGGTTACCACGCTTTCAATTTCTTGAAATTGTGATTGCACGTTGTGCTTGGTATCAATAGCAATATGCTGCGCTATTTCGCCTTGATGCTTAGTTTGCGATGAAACATCTTTTAGCTCTGCAATTAAGCCTCGTAATTTAGTTAAAAAGGCATTAAACCCACCAGCAAGAGCAATAAGTTCAGCATGAGTATCAACGTGGAGTGTGTGTGTCAAGTCGCCCTCAGAGCTGGCTAGGTTATCTACACGCTGTTGAATTTGCTCAAGAGGAGCAACCACGCTGCCCACCACAATTTTCATAATTATAAATGCGATTAGCGCTATTACAGCACCTGTAATTAAGATCATCACACCTAAGTAGCTTGCTGTATCATCCATTCCTTTAGCAAGAGCATTAGGTCCTTCAAGCGCTAAATTAGTAGGTACTTCAATAAGTAAAGACCACTGAGTATTCGCAAGTTTAATATTTATAGGGTAATTAACTAAATACTCTGACGACATTTTAAAAATGCCTTTTTGACCTTTGAATCTTTCGGCTTCTTTAAAAGTAGCGGAACTAACAGCCTCTTTAAATGGGCGCCCTAATTTAGATTTATAATGGCTACTGCCCACCACTAAACCGATGTCGCTCAAAAGCGTTACTTTTGCTTGCCCGTTATATAACTCGCTAGACAATTGCTCGGTCATTACTTGAAAGGTAGGTAGGGTTAAATCAGCACCAGCTAAACCTATAAACTGGCCCGATTTTAATATCGGCACAGTTAACGAGGTCAACATTACTGAATCGCCCGATGGGATTTCGTATAAGTAAGGTTCCATAATACACGGCTTTAACGTGTCTTTTGCACATAAGTACCAATGCGCTTCGCGAATACCAAACTCGTTTAATGAGGTTATATATTTATCGGCTGCGTTGGCTACTTTTTGCTGCTCAATGACGCCGTTTTGATCGCGAGTAATATACACCTCTAAGGTGCCATCGCCAGTAACTGAGTGTTTATACCCTTGCTTAAAGCTCGAATCTTGCCCATCAAAAGCATTTGGCTCAAATTGCGAATATATAGAAGAAAGCAACGTATTTTGCTCTAACATCGAACGGTTAATGCTCACAACCGTATCGCGATCTAAATTTTGACTTTGTGCAGCATCGCCTAACAAAGCGGCTAATGAATAAGGTACGCGATAGGCTTCGTTAATAAAGCCTGCTATTTTTTCACCATAAGCGGCTGCATTTGAATTAAGTTTATGCTCAACCTCGGCAACAATGTACCCTTCTGATTTAACAGCTAAGTCTTTGTTACTTGATGATAATTGCCACCACAACGTAACCGACAATACTATTACTGTTAATAATATACTTGAGACTGTAAGCCACAGTAATTTTTTTGCTAGCGATAATTCCCGCATTCATTTCACCCTTTAATTTAAACTACGGCTACAGTTTAGTAGATCTGAGAAATGAAGCTATGAATATCGCTAAGAAAATTAAATCTAATACAAACGTTTAGCTTTTATTTTTGGTTAAAAAGGCAGTGGCTATAGAGGCCAAAATAAGCAAAATTACGCTCACCCATAAACATGCTACAAAACCATAAACCTGAAACACCCACCCCGAAAGCACCGTACCCAGTAAACGCCCCATTGCATTGGCCATATAATAAAAGCCAACATCAAGCGATACACCATCGCTTTTAGCAAAGCTGACAATTAAATAACTATGCACAGATGAATTAACTGCAAATACACCGCCAAATATAAGTAAACCTATAATCAAGGTGGCATGCACAGCAACGTCAAATTGCATAAGTAGTGCTAAAAGTGCAGTTACACCACTTAGCAGCAATACCCATAAATAGGCGTGTTTAACAGTATCAACGTTTGAATTGCTGGTGCCTGTAATACGCGGCGCTTGCGATTGCACACCACCGTAGCCAATCACCCAAAGTGCCATAAAGCCACTCACCCACCAAAAGTTCCAGTTAAACTGCTGGGCTAAATAAATAGGTAAAGCCACTACAAACCATACATCACGCGCTGCAAACAAACATAACCGTGCTGCGCTTAATAAATTTATTGCACGGGATTTAGAAAATAGCTCTTTAAACTTGGGCTTATTTTTAGCTTTACCCATGTCGCCTTTTAAAAATACAACGCTAATCATCCACGCAATAGTAAGTAGTATAATAAGTGCTTTTAAAGCCCCGACAAAGCCCAGTACCGTAAGTAGTAACCCGCCTAAAAAGAAACCGACCCCTTTTAACGCGTTTTTAGAGCCCGTTAAAATAGCCACCCATTTGTAAAGCTGGCCTTGGCCGCTTTCTCCCTCGGGCACTAAGTGTTTAATGGCGCTTTTGGCGCTCATTTTATTTAAATCTTTTGCTATGCCGCTAAGCGCTTGCGCCGCCATAACATATGCCACTGTAAGCCATTCACTTGGCGCACATAACATGGCAAGCGCCATTATTTGCAGCGCCAAGCCAAAGTTCATGGTTTTATTAAGGCCTAAATGAGCCCCTAGCCAACCGCCCACTAAATTGGTGATCACACCAAAAATTTCGTAAAACAAAAACAGCATGGCAATGGCCAGTGCACCATACCCTAACTGATGAAAATGCAGCACTATCAGCATACGAAGTGCGCCATCGGTTAAGGTAAATGCCCAGTAATTACCGGTAATTATTAAATATTGTTTTATAGCTGTAGGTAAATTAGCGAGTTGCTCAAACATGGTTAACGCCCTTAAAACCTTTAATTAATGGTTAAACCACGTCACTTTTAGCAACTTTAAGCATAAGCTCGGCAGTACGATTAGCGTAGCCCCATTCGTTATCGTACCAAGCGTATAATTTAAGCTGGGTGTTATTAATAACCATGGTAGAAAGCGCATCAATAATGCTACTGCGTGGATCGGTTTTGTAATCAATCGATACCAGCGGTTTTTCTTCGTAACCTAATACACCTGCAAGCTCGTTTTTAGACGCCTGAGCAAACCATTCATTCACCTCTGTTGCAGTAACTCCACGCTCAAGCTCAAATACACAGTCGGTAATAGATGCGTTAGTTAAAGGTACGCGCACGGCATGGCCATTTAACTTACCTTTTAACTCAGGGAATATATGCGTAATAGCTGTTGCACTACCTGTTGTGGTGGGTATTAAACTAGTACCGCACGAACGAGCACGGCGTAAGTCTTTATGTGGCGCATCAATAATAGTTTGGGTATTGGTAATATCGTGAATAGTGGTCATTGAGCCGTGCTTAATGCCTACTTTTTCTTGCAGTACTTTTACAATAGGCGCTAAACAGTTAGTCGTACACGAAGCCGCAGTCACAATTTTGTGCTCATCTGGGTTATATAAATCATCGTTAACACCCATAACCACATTTAAAATGCCGTCTTCTTTTACTGGTGCGGTTACCACAACGCGCTTAACACCTTGTGCTAAATATTGATTTAACAGCTCAGTGGTTTTCATTTTACCGCTGGCTTCTATTACTACATCGCAATCAGACCAATCGGTGTCGCTAATGGTTTTGTTATTGGTAACGGCAATAGTGTGTTTACCCACACTAAAGCTATTTTCGTTTGCTGTAACATTTTGGGCTAAACGCCCGTGCACTGAGTCAAACTCTAATAAATGGGCATGTGTTTTAGCGTCGCCCGCTACATCGTTTACTTTAATAAATTCTACTTCTGGCCACTCTAAAGCTGCGCGCAGTGTTAAACGTCCCATACGGCCAAAGCCGTTAATACCTACTTTAATTGTCATAATAAATACCTTTAGTAAAGTTATATCAATTTGCTTAATTAACAGCAGCTTGCTGCACGCTCTGGGCGATTACCCATAGCATTGAGTCGATTTAAATCGTCGTTATAAAACGCAGAATTTTCATCTTTGGTTTGTGTTATTACACTAAGAGCCCACTCTGGCAGGGCTTTATTAATGCTGTAGTACACCCATTGATTTTGCTTACGGTCGCTCAATAGGCCACATTGCCTAAGTTGCGCTAAATGGCGCGACACTTTAGGTTGGCTCAGTTCCAGCGCAGCAACAAGCTCACACACACATAGTTCTTGCTCATGGCTAATTAATAACATGGCTTTTAAGCGCGTATCGTCGGCTAAGCATTTGTAAAATTGAAGTGGGTTGAGTTGTTCCATAGCATCCTCGTTTAGTTAATGTGCATACAATAAAACAAAATTAGGATATATGGAATAGTGAATATACGATTTTCCGTATATTTATTTAAAGCCCGCTTCAATTAATGTGACCTCCAGTAAATTGCAGCGCACAAAAAAGCCCAGTGGCAAACCACTGGGCTATTACAATGCTAAGTAATAAGTTAATTAAATAACCGAAAGCTCTACTTCAATGTTACCGCGTGTAGCGTTTGAGTATGGGCATACTTGGTGTGCTTTATTTAACAGCTCTTGCGCCGCCGCTTTATCCATATCACCGAGTGATACAGCTAATTTAACTGCAATGCCAAAACCGCCTTCAATCGCGCCAATAGAGACTTCAGAGTTAATGTGTGTATCACTTGGTAGCGCAATTTTTTCGCTACCTGCTACAAATTTTAGTGCACCAATAAAGCACGCTGCATAACCAGCTGCAAATAATTGCTCTGGGTTTGTGCCTTGTCCGTCGTCGCCACCTAGCCCTTTTGGGGTTGATAAGTTTACATTTAAACGGCCATCGTCTGATTTAGCTACACCTTCACGGCCACCGGTTGCAGTTGCTTTTGCTGTGTAGGCAACGTTTTGTAATACATTCATAGTGAACTCCAAAGTTTATCAATTAATTTAGTTTGCATGCAAAATAATAGGTCAAGTAATTAGAGATTGCAAATATTTTGCATGCAAATTAAAATGTTTTTTGAGTTTAAAGTATTAACGCGTTGGGAGTTGGGCATGTCGTTTGAGCAATTAAAATTAAAAAATCAGCTTTGTCATAGGTTATATATGGCATCAAATAGCATTGCACGTGCTTACCGTGAGCCTTTAGCTGCACTTAATTTAACGTATCCGCAGTATGTAGTAATGATGGCGCTGTGGGAGCAAGACAAAATAACCATAGCGCAGCTAATAGATAAAACCGCTATTGATGGTGGCGCTATGACCCAAATACTCAAAAAAATGACCGAAAAGTCTCTGCTGGCTGTTATTAAAGATGAGCACGATAAGCGTAAGCGCCTAATTCAGCTTACCAAAAGTGGGCAAGCCCTTAAAAACGAAGCTGCTGATATTCCAAAAAATATATTATGTAAGTTTGAAAGTGTAGACCCCACACAAGCCAAACAGCTAATGCAGCTGCTTGATTTAGTAATAAGCGATTTAACAACTAAAAACGATGATGAGTTAGCCAACTAACGCGGTTATTTTTTGTTGAATAAACGCCCTAAATGCGCTGATCACCGGGGTCATTTGGCGCCGGTCGGCGTACATCATATAAAGCGGTAGCGGATCGCTTTGCCACTCTGGGCATAAATGAACAAGCTCCCCGCTTGCTAAATCATCAATTACATCCAAGTATGACTTATACGCAATGCCTTTCCCCTCTAGCGCCCACCGTCTAACCATTTCGCCATCGTTAACTATGTGTTGGCAACTTAGCAGCACTTTTTGCACCGCGCCATTTTTATAAAATCGCCACTCTTTAAACACCTCACCAAAGCGCATAAACGTAATAGTGGTGTGCTGTGTTAAATTAAGGGGATGTGTAAGCAATCCATTTTTAGCAATATAGTCAGGAGAGGCCACTAAAATACGCGCATTATTTAAAAAAAGCGGCGCTGCAATTAACTGCGAATCTTTTGGTACACCAAAGCGCAGCGCAATATCAATTGATTGGCTGTAAATGTCGCTTACTTCGTCACTTAAGTGCAGTTTAAGTTTTACATGCGGGTAGTGTGCTAAAAACTCATTAAGCCATTCACTTAGTTTATTGCGCCCTAAGTCGCACGGAGCCGATACCTGTAGCGTTCCCGTTACTTCGCCTACTGCGGTTTGTACTGCAGCTACCCCTTGTTGAATAAGCGAAAGTGAGTCTTTGGCGTAACTTAAAAACTGCTCCCCTGCTACACTTAATCGTAAGCTGCGGGTAGAGCGAATAAACAGCACGTTTCCTAAATCTTTTTCTAGGCGTTTAATAGCTGCACTTACCGCCGCTGGGGTTTGCGCGTTTTGCCGTGCGGCTTCAGAAATACTGGCGCAACTGGCTACATCTATAAAGGTTTGAATATCGTTAAATGATCGCATATTTTCAATTAAAATTTGAAAGTGCTTTAGTTTTTCATGTCTTTTTCTATTTTTCAACTGAGCTATAGTGCTTACATATTAAAAAATACTTAAAATCATCAGGAACCCACATGAAAGCATTTGGCTACACCAAAAACTCTAAAACGCTTACAGCAAAATCAATACAGGCTATTGAGCTTGATACTCCGACCGCCAGCGGGCACGACCTACTTATTGAAGTAAATGCTATTTCGGTAAACCCTGTTGATACAAAAATACGTGCAAATGTAGCACCAGCTCAAGGCTACAAAGTACTAGGTTGGGACGGCGTAGGCATAGTAAAAGCCGTTGGCGAGTCGGTTTCGTTATTTAACGTGGGGGATCGTGTATTTTACGCTGGCGATTTATCGCGCCAAGGCAGTAATGCGCAATTTCAATTAGTTGACGAGCGTATTGTAGGGCGTGCGCCTAAAACATTAACCGACGCACAAGCCGCAGCGCTGCCGCTAACCAGCATTACCGCCTACGAAATGCTGTTTGATCGCCTGCAAGTGCCAAAAAATAAGCAAAATACTCAGCAATCTATGTTAGTTATTGGCGCCGCAGGTGGCGTTGGCTCTATTTTAGTACAGCTTGCCAAGCAACTTACTGGGCTAAACGTGGTAGGTACTGCATCGCGCGAGCAAAGCGTAGCCTGGCTTAAAGAATTAGGAGCCGATCACGTGCTCGATCATTCTAAAAACTTAAACGAGCAGCGCAAAGAGCTGGGTTTAGCTGAGTTTGATTACGTTATTGGCTTAACCCATACCGACCAATACCAAGACCAAATAGTGGAGTGTATTAAACCCCAAGGTAAATTTGCGCTAATAGACGACCCTACATCGTTCGATATTTTAAAATTTAAGCGTAAGTGTATATCGGTGCATTGGGAGTTTATGTTTACCCGCTCGCTATTTACTACCGCCGATATAACAGCGCAGCACACCTTACTTAATGAAATTAGTGAGCTTATAGACTCAGGTACGCTTAAAACCACACTTGGGCAAAATTTAGGCCCAATAAACGCCGCTAATTTATATAAAGCGCACCAAATTTTAGAATCGCACACATCACGCGGTAAACTTGTTTTAGAAGGCTTTTAAGCATGAATCAGATTAAAAAAATACTTTTAGTTGCAGCCTGCAGCACCGCGTTTTTAACCAGCAGTGTGTTTGCTAATACCGCTAATCAAAATGCTGATTTAAAAACAGTAGCCACATTCGACGCGCAGCACCCACCGGGGAATATTGCTATTACGCCATCGGGTCGTAAGTTTTTATCGGTGCATGGTTTTTACGGCCAAAAACAAAAAATTATGGAGCTATTAAGCGATGGCACCACCAAACCCTACCCTAATGAAGAATGGGCATACGCGTATAAAAACGGCAAAGGCTTTTACGGTGTACTTGGCATAAATGTATCAGCCGATGGCGTATTATGGATGCTTGATACATCAGGCCCTGATCATGCTGGGCGTTTAGTCGGATGGGATACCAATAAAGAGCAGCTGCATAAAATAATTTACTTAGCTAAACCCACCATTACCGACACCTCGTTTTTAAACGATTTAGTCATCGATAATAAGCACGGTGTTGTATATATTGCCGACACCGCACAAGGCAGCCAAGCCGCTATTATTACCGTAAATTTAAAAACTGGTGAGGCGCGCAGAGTATTACAAAATAACCAATACACCACAGCCGAAAACATCGATATGGTCATTGAAGGGCGCACCATGAAACTAGGCGGCCAACCAGCACGTTTAGGGGTAAACCCAATCACACTCGACCCAAGCGAACAGTGGCTTTACTTTGGCTCTATGTCTGGCACGTCGGTTTACCGTATTGCCACCAGCGATATTAACAATAAAAGCCTGAGCGCAAGCACCCTTGAGAGTAAAGTAACGCGTTACGGCACTAAACCCATTTCAGATGGCATTATTGTTGATGGCGGCGGCAATGTGTATGTTACCGACATAACTAATGGCGCAATTGGCGTAGTAAAGCCAAGTGGTAAATACCAGGTATTATTTAAAGACGAGCGCTTAAGCTGGCCAGATGGCTTTAGTTATGGCGCCGATCATAAAATATATTTTACCGTAGATGAGCTACACCGCTCGCCAGTACTAAATAACGGTAAAAATGCCAGCCAAGGGAAATTTAGTGTGCTGTCGTTCGACCCACTAGTAAAGGGTAAAGTAGGCCGCTAATTACCACGTATAAAACATAAGCCACACACCTGCTGCGTGGCTTTTTGGTGCAACTTTTAAGCCCTTGAGCCCCAAAGTGGTGCTAAACGCTCAAAAGTTATTTTTAGTGTTTTAATAAATTACTGATTTATATTCATAAAATATTCAATTAACAGTTGGCATAATTCTTCCACAGTAC
This sequence comes from Pseudoalteromonas carrageenovora IAM 12662, assembly GCF_900239935.1. NCBI lineage: Bacteria > Pseudomonadati > Pseudomonadota > Gammaproteobacteria > Alteromonadales > Pseudoalteromonadaceae > Pseudoalteromonas > Pseudoalteromonas carrageenovora. The sequence goes on along the minus strand of NZ_LT965929.1, from coordinate 247,523 downwards.
AGATGTGTTCAGTGAAACTTTCAAGGAAAATACCATGGCTAACTTATACCACACCCTTTACCTAATTTGGCGTTTAGACATTAGCGTATGGCAGGTAAACGATCCGAGTAATACCCATACAACGTGCGACAAAGAGCGAGTTTACAGCCGATAAATTTCGTATTTATAGGCTTTGCAAGCGCGGCCATTGCGTTGTATTGTTAAGTTACTAAAAACAATATGATTGGAACGTGTATGCACGCCTTAGAAGTAAATTTTGATGGCTTAGTTGGCCCTACTCACAACTACGCGGGTTTATCGTATGGTAACGTTGCCTCGTTAAATAATGCGGCAAGTTTTTCAAACCCTCAAGAAGCTGTGTTACAGGGCCTTGAAAAAATGAAAGCCATGCACGACAAAGGCCTAACACAAGGTGTGTTTGCGCCCCACGCGCGCCCCGATTTAAACGTACTACGTCGCTTAGGTTTTACCGGCAACGACTCGCAAGTTATTCATAAAGCATTTAAAGCAGACCCTATCTTATTGCGCGCGTGTTATTCGGCCTCTGCAATGTGGACCGCCAATGCCGCTACTGTTTCTCCATCGCCAGACACCCTCGATGGCAAAGTGCATTTTACCTCAGCTAATTTAAACAATAAGTTTCATCGCTCCCTAGAGCCTGCTACAACTACCCGCTTACTAAAAGCCATGTTTAATAACGATAGCTACTTTGCACACCACACTCATTTACCTGATCAGGGCTTTTTTGGCGACGAAGGCGCAGCTAACCATACCCGACTTTGCGACAGCCACGGCGAGCAAGGGCTAGAAATGTTTGTATTTGGCGCAAGTGCCTTTAACAGCCAGTTACCAAAACCGGCTAAGTTTCCTGCAAGGCAAACACTAGAAGCCTCAGAAGCCATTTGCCGATTACATAACTTAAAAGAATCGAGCCAAATTTTACTGCAGCAAAACCCAGATGTTATAGATCAAGGCGTGTTTCATAACGATGTAATTGCAGTAGGTAACGCAAACGTATTACTTTGCCACCAGCAAGCATTTTTAAACCAACAAGATGCCCTGCAAGAAATTCGCGATGCCTACACCGGTAGCAAACAGCTATACATAATTGAAGTACCTACCGATAAAGTAAGTATTAGCGATGCAGTAAGTAGTTACTTATTTAATAGCCAATTAGTAAGCCTAGACGATGGCTCAATGCTGTTAGTAGCGCCACAAGAGTGCCAACGTAATAGCGCAGTAAACGCCTACATTGAAGAAATGATTTTAGCGGATAACCCAGTAAACCAAGTGCAGTTTTTTGACCTGCGCCAAAGTATGCAAAATGGCGGCGGCCCTGCCTGCCTACGTTTACGTGTAGCTCTTAACGAGCAAGAACTTGCTGCGGTAAACCCAGAGGTTATTTTAACCGATACTAAATACACTCAGCTTTGTGACTGGGCAAAGCGTAACTACCGCGATAAGCTAGGTGCAAGCGACTTTGCCGATTCAGCCCTACTTACCGAAAGCTACCAAGCACTGGATGAACTAACCCAGCTGCTTAACTTAGGCTCAGTGTACGACTTTCAATTAGAAGGCTAATACTCGTCAGCAAAAAGCTAATACAAAAATAGCGAGCCAAGGCTCGCTATTTTTATTTGTGCTTATGCAATAGTGTTTAAACGTTTTTATTATACCAATTCGCTTAATTAAGTGATCTATTTTGAGGCTGGAAAACGTGTTGATAACTAGGCAAAAAATTCGTTATTTAGTTGTTCTAAATGAGAATTTTTTAACGCAGGTAGCGACACGTTTAGCCCCGCAAAATGATTAAGTATTATTGCGGATTGGTATTAACCGTTACTGCCGATGCCATCGACTCAGATATATGGAGCGTTCGCTGCGGAAACGGAATACTCAGCCCCGCGCCTTCTATAGCCTCTTTAACGCGTTTATTTAAATCCCACACGGTTTGCCAGTAATCGCCATTTACAGCCCATGCACGTAATTGAATATTTACTGCGCTTTCGCCTATTGAGGTAACCATTACTTTAGGTGCTGGCTCTGCGAGTAATCGGCTTTCTGATTCGGCAACTTCTTTAAGTACATTTAAGCCAACATCAATAGAGTCGGCGTACGAAATTCCCACTACTATATCCATGCGCCTTTTACCGTTGCGGGTAAAGTTTTTAATGTTGCCGCCCCACACTTTACCGTTAGGCGATGCGATATAAAGGCCGTCGGTGGTTTTAAAAATGGTCGTAAATAAGTTTATTTCGTTCACTGTGCCAAGCGTGCCGCTAGCATCTACAAAATCGCCTATTTTAAATGGCCTAAGTATGAGTAGCATAATGCCAGCAGCAATATTACTTAAGGTGTTTTTAAGCGCCAAACCAATCGCTAAACCCGCCGCGCCCATTAGCGCTATTAAACTTGCCGTATTAACGCCAAAAATATCTAAAATAAACAGCCCAGCAATTATGTAAACTAAATACCCCGCAATGCTCGATAAAAGCGGCAGTAGCGTTTCGTCTACTTTTTTTAATGGCGACTTAGAATTTTTAATCGCTTTTTTTACTGAACGCGCAATAAGCGCACTCGCAACTAAAATAGCCAACGCTAATACCACTTTGTAACCTAAAGTGATGATAGTTTCTGAATGGCTTTGCCAAAACACAATAAGTTTATCTTTCATACATATTCCAAAAAACGGCTGACACTCAGCACAATTTAAAAATGAGCAAAGCTAAATGCGCTAAACCCACAATTTAGCCTTAATGGCTAAAAAACCGCGCGAGTATATAGCTATAAATTAGTTATACCTATTGTTTTTGTATTAAATTAAAACATTAAATAAAAGCTATGTTCCTCTAACGTTACTATTCAATTTAGGTTAACCACACACTGTTAATGTTAGTACAAAAGTTACTGTAAATACTTTTCTCATTTTGAATAGGCTCACATAGGAGAAATAACCATGGCGAACAAAAAAGTAATCCTCATTACAGGTGCCTCTAGCGGTATTGGCAAAGCAACCGCCAAAACGCTGGTTAACCATGGCCACAAAGTCATACTTACCGCCAGAAGCGAAGACAGACTAACAAAATTAGTTAAAGAATTAGGCGAGGATAGCGCACTCAGCGTACCGGCAGATGCAACCAACTTTAACGAGCTTGAAAACGTAGTAACAAAAGGGCTTAACAAATTTGGCCGCTTAGACGCTACATTTGCAAACGCAGGTAAAGGGCTAAACACATTAGGAATAGAAAAAGGCGACCCCGACGAATGGGCAACTATGCTTGATATAAACATAAACGCCCTGCTGTGGAGCGCTAAACTTACCCTCCCTCATTTACGTAAAACCAAAGGCCATTTTATTATAACTAGCTCAGCCACTGGCCGCAGAGCTGTTAAAGGCTCAATATATGGTGCAAGTAAATGGTTTACCTATGGCTTTGGTCAAAACCTAGCAGCAGAAATGAGTGAATGGGGCGGGCGCTGTACCACCATAACCCCAGGAGCTGTAAATACCCCATTTACCGATGAAGCAAGGCCCGACAAATTATACCCACAAGATGTTGCCGACGCCGTACTCTTTGCACTTGAAGCAAACCAGCGCAATAACATCAGAGAAATTCACCTAAGGCCAACCAATTAATGGGGCCTGCTGACCTCTCAGGATTAAAATTGGCTCTATCCAAGGAAGAGTTAATCGCGCTGTGTTTATGCCTATTGCTTAAATACCAAGCACACAGCTGAAAACTCAACCTCAAAAGATAAACAGGCTCCTCCATTCAAGCCCTGTTAACCCAGAACTGGTACAGTTAATAGCACGTATTAGTTAAACCGTTCTTATCATTTTGAATATGTAAACATAGGAGAAATAATCATGGCGAAAGAAAAAATAGTCCTCATTACAGGTGCTTCAAGTGGCATAGGTGAAGCAACCGCCAAAACACTGGTTAATAACGGCCACAAAGTAATACTAACAGCCAGAAGCGAAGACAAATTAACTAAATTAGTACAATCATTAGGTGAAGATAACGCACTGAGTGTACCCGCAGATGCCACCGACTTTACCGAGCTTGAAAACGTAGTAACAAAAGGGCTTAAAAAATTTGGCCGACTAGATGCCGCATTTGCCAATGCAGGTATGGGCGTTTCAACCGCAGGCACCGAAAAAGGCGACCCTGATGAATGGTCAACCATGATAGACATAAACATTAAGGCCCTGCTGTGGACGGCAAAAGCAACCCTGCCCCATTTACGCCAAAACAAAGGTCACTTTATATTAACCAGCTCAGCTGCTGGCCGTAAGCCAATTAAAGGCTCTATTTACGGTGCCACTAAATGGTTTGCTTACGGGTTTGGTCAAAACTTAGCTGAGGAAATGAGCGAGTGGAATGGCCGCTGTACCACCATAGCTCCTGGCATGGTAAACACCCCATTTTTTGATGAAGCAAAGCCCGATAAACTCGACCCACAAGATGTGGCCGACGCCGTACTATTTGCCATTGAAGCAAACCAGCGCAACAACGTGCGCGAGATTTATTTAATGCCGACTAATTAACGTTGATTGGTTTGGGCTGTCAGGTTTAATGCCAATAGTGTTAAACCTGATGGTTGTTAACTCTAAATACCGGCTGGATAGATTAAAAATTTGAGATGGCCGTCTAGTTTATTATCTAAATGGGCGCATAGACATACAATCTAAAATTCGAGTCGGCCGCAATATCCTTGTGAGCAGCTTAATATGAACTAGCTCAAAATTAATATGATTTTTAGCAGTTTATAACAACAACGTCTGCATCTTTAAAAATCTCTCTTGCATACTCAAAAATAGGCTTCGCTAGAAGATCGCTTGGTGCCCAAATATCAACAGCATTATCACTCGCATTGAAAAAACTGACATAATTACCAGCTAGCTGGATTTTAGTAACCGAAGACTTAGGAATAGTTTTCCCGTACTTTTTATTTAATCTAGCAACGGGTAAGTGAGAAATGAACACTTGCTCTCCCATGGCTACCAACACTTTTTCGGGATTATAATGCTTAGACCCATAACTAAAATACAAAGATGTTACGCTAACAATAAAGCAAATTAATAAAAACCATTCCATACACTACTCCCTAAACTATCAACGCCGCCATAACCAGTAGACGTGTGCTAGCACTCTTTAGGCTGCCCTGCCACGAAGTGGCGATGATTGAATACCTTGTTAGCTATCGAAATACACTTAGGCCAAAAGGTGCAAACCTGCCACGCTGCTGACTCCGTAAGCCCATAAAGTTTCAAACGCAGAGCTTAAAAAAATACGAGTACGAGCAGTTATTGTTTTTACCATAGACACCTCCTTTTTACTGTTATCGTTTGCCAAAGGAACTAAACGAATGGTTAAGTAACGAAGTAAAATTAATAAAAGGGCTACAGAGCCAACAATCGCTAGAGGAATTGAACCTCCACCTAATACCCCTATTGGCTTAAATGTACTTTGCTAAATGTTACCTCCTAGATAGCTAACGCCGCCCACAGCGGCGAGCGAAGCGAGTCCGGTAGCCGAAGGCTACGAGCTGCTGGGCTTTATTATGGTTCACGGCAAAATTACATTGATGCGATAGCTTGAAAGGCTATGCGTAACTCATCAACATCTTTAAATCTAATAGACTTATCACTACTAAGGCCTATATCAATGAAAGCACGCACATTCTCTGGTGACTTTTCAGTCTTACTCTTTCCGGTTAAGACGTAATATAAAATACGAGTCAACGCGTATGTTTCATGCAAGATGCTATAACTATCAAATCCTTCTGTAACTAGGCTTGGATCATTATAGTAGCCTTTAAAATCCGTATTTTCAGAAGTTAGTTCGCTATCAACGATTTTCACCAGACCAAAATCCGCTATTTTCACTACAGCCACATCATCATATTCTTTGAGTAGAATATTTTTAGGGCTAATATCCCTATGCAAAATATTTCTAGAATGTATGTACGAGAAAGCTCTGAGTATTTGCAGCCCTAACTTAACGCGATCTTGAAACGATAACTTGGAATTGTTTTTTAACATATACTTATCCAATGAGTTGTCCATAAATTCCATAATGTACTCATTGTTTTTCTCATTGTATCCATAAACTTCTAGAACATATGGTGAGCTTAGCATACTCATTTGTTCGTACTCTCGCTTAAACCTTTCAATTTCCTTTGCATTTAGATCTTTCTTTGCCCGCTTTAAAGCAAAGTTTTTATTATAGAAACTGTCAAAATACTTATAGACATTTGCATAAGACCCACTACCTAGAGCCTTTAGATCAGCGGTCTTATTTTTGTTCTCAATTTTCACTGAGCTTTGGGGAAAAAATATTGGGATCGTGTAATAAATCTCTACCTTTTCAGTATAAGGAGGGATTGCACTCCCACCACTCTTACTCAGAAAGCTCTTACAAAAAGTAAGTCTATCTCGATGGTACTCCTCAATATAGAATGCATATTCGGAGTTCTTCAAAGATCTCTCTAAAGCTTCAATCGTCTCTATAGATCTAATGAGTTCCCTACTCTGGTCTGCCCAGAAGTGAGCCGTGTCTTCATCTGTTGGAAGCCTATTATTCATCGAGTCAAAAAGACTAGTGACGCTAGAGTGAAGAGTAGAGAATAAAATCCTTAACTTGTCATTATTTATTGATTCGTAAAGATCTTCGAATTCATTATTCAAAATATCAATGAGCTTTCTGTAGTGACTCTCTATGGCATTATCTGCATTCATTAATATTATAAAACCTGTCTCTAATTGAACCATAACAACTTAGTCTATAACATTTGTCGTTTTACAAACTGGCAGATGTCCCTATTTTATACCAGTTTCATCCTAACCATAAAATAAATACCTGTAAACAAATAGTTAGCTTCGCCTTACCTTTCCTAAATGTAGCAAAACCCAAAAATGTTGGAGATCAGTAATATCAGACATATAGCTGTGTAGTTGTACTAGTTGATTACTAATTAACAAATCATATTTTAAATACCTGTGTTTAAATCAATAACGCATACACACATTAACCCTTAACCTTGTAACTCATTGTTGCTTATAAAATTAGTTAAAAATCACCATCTACTTCTATTGAATACTCTGTATTTTTACTTCATATTAAATAATCTTATTTCTCACTTATTAGGCTGTTATGTCACTTTTAAAATTTAGCCAAGCACTTATATTTACCCTTGCGAGTACCCTACCGCTTACAAGCCACGCGGCGCTTAATAAAAACGAGCGTGAAATAGTAAAACAGGTTGAGCAAAATATGCCGCAAGCGCTTGAAGAGATAAAACAAGCGGTAAACATTAATAGTGGTTCGCTTAATATTGAAGGCGTAAAAAAAGTAGGCGCTATTGCAAGCGAACAACTAAAAGCGATTGGTTTTAAGGTTGAGTGGTTAGATGGCAGCGCGTTTAACCGTGCAGGGCATGTACTCGCAACCTTTGAGAGTAAAAACCCCGAGGCAATAAAAATACTGATGATCGGCCATCTTGATACGGTTTTTGCTAAACACGATAACTTTATTACCTACAAACAAATTGATGAACACACCGCGAGCGGCCCAGGTGTAGCCGATATGAAAGGCGGTAACACTATAATAATTACCGCCCTTAAAAGCTTACAAGCCCTTAATTTACTTGAAAACGTAAGCATAAAAGTATTGCTTACGGGCGATGAAGAAAGCAGCGGTCGCCCACTTAGCTTATCTAAGCAAGCTATTGTTGATGGCGCAATATGGGCAGATGTAGCGCTTGGCTATGAAAATGGCGATAACAATATTAAAACCGCGATGGCAGCGCGCCGTGGTTATACCGGTTGGACGTTAAATATAACGGCCAATGCTGCACATTCATCGCAAATATTTAGTGATAGTGTGGGCGATGGCGCTATTTACGAGGCGTCACGTATTTTAAATGACTTTAGAGAGCAACTAGCTACACAACCTAATTTAACCTTTAACCCTGGGCTTATTGTAGGCGGTACAAATGCCGATTACGACAGTGCTAACTCGTCAGCAACGGCGTTTGGTAAAAGTAACGTAATTGCGCAAACCGTGCATGTAGCGGGTGATTTACGAGCGCTTTCGCCAAAGCAGGTAGAAGGCGCTAAAAAAGTGATGCAGCAAATAGTGGCTAAAAGCTTAAATGGCAGCCACGCTGGGCTTATTTTTGAAGACGGCTACCCACCAATGGGGCTCACCGAGGGTAATAAAAAGCTGCTTGCACTGTATAGCCAAGCAAGCCAAGACTTAGGCTATAACAAAGTGGTGGCTGCAAACCCTCGTAATGCCGGCGCTGCTGATATTTCGTTTGCTGCAAACCATGTTGATATGGCGCTTGATGGCCTTGGCCTAATGGGCAGTGGCGCGCACACTAAAAACGAAACCGCCGATTTAACCAGCCTAAATAAAAACACCGCTAAAACAGCGCTGCTTATATATAGATTAGGGCAGTTATAAACGCAGGCTTAGCTTTTATGGGTTAATACGCTCTAACCGTTTGCCTGCTACTTGCAATGCAAATTTACGCAACGTTTTAAGCTGCGGGCTTTCGGTTTGCCAATAGTGCCAGTACAAAGGCGTATCAATATAATATTCTGGGAATAAATCGACTAACTCTCCTTTTGTTAACGAATCTCCTAGCTGTAATGTAGGTAATAACCCGTAACCTAAGCCTGCGATCATGGCTTGTTTAAATCCCTCTGACGAAGGGTATATATGGGTAAACAGTGGTGTTGAGCCGTTAATGTCGTTTAAAAACTGATGCTGTAACTTATCAAGGTCGCTATACACTAAACACGGTAAGTGCGCTAACTGCGAAAGGTCGTTGATTTTATGCTGCTTTATAAATTCAGGACTCGCAATGGCTTTATAGCGTATAGCGCCAAGTGGGCTAACAAGTCCGCCATTTACAGGCTCGGGTGATGAGCTAATACACACCATTACTTCGCCGTCTCTCATTCTTTTATGGGCCACTGATTGATCTTCACTAATTACTTCAAACCTGAGCTTGCACGTAAGCTCACTATCGAGCACGGCTAGTGCTTCGGGCAGCCAGGTTGCAAGCGAATCCGCATTAGCAGCAAGCCTTACGCTAAGTGGTGTATTTAAATCTGTATGCTCGTTAAGTGCCCCCACATTAAGGGCTACTTCTAGCTGTAATACTTGCTGTAAATGATTAAGTAAGCGCTTGCCTAATACTGTTGGCGATGGTGGCTGGGTTCTTATTAATACGGGTTCACCTAGTTTAGCTTCTAGCTGATGAATACGTCGGCTCACCGCCGATTGCGTAATAAATAACTTTTTAGATGCCTTTTCAAATCCGCCTTCGCTTATAACGGCGCTAAGCGCATTGAGTAACTGATAATCAATCATGAGTTTTACGCATATAACAATAAATATATTCATTGGATTTGTAACAGAATACTCCCTACCCTGCAAGGCATTGAATAGCAGGTTTTATTTATTTGGATTTAAAGTATGTCGTTTTTGTCGGGTGTGATGCTGGGGCTGAGTTTAATTATTGCCATTGGAGCGCAAAATATTTGGATTTTAAGCCAATGTATGGCGGGCGCTAACCGTTTTGTTTTAGCCGCGGTTTGTATAATTTGTGATGCCACATTAATTATTGTAGGGGTATTTGCAGCTAATGAGTTAAAGCTATGGCTGCCGGAGTTATTACCGTGGTTAACGTGGGGCGGTATAGCTATGTTGCTTTACTTAGCATTTGGCTCTGCACGCAGTGCAATTAAAGGCACATCGGGGTTAAAAGTAACTCAGGTAATAAAAGTGAGCTGGTGGCAAACCGCCTTTGCGACCTTTGCAATAAGTTTACTAAATCCACATGTTTATTTAGATACCGTATTACTGCTTGGCAGTATTGGCGCACTACAACCAGAGCCTATGTACTTTGCTATTGGCGCTTGTGTTGCCTCTGTTATTTGGTTTAGCAGCTTAGTGTTGTTTGCGCCAAAATTAAAAAAGGTTTTAAGCTCCCCTTTTAGATGGCGCATATTTGATAGCTGTGTAGCCGCTATTTTATGTTTTGTAGCGCTTCAGTTGTATAACGTGCCTAGCCAATAAGTTAAAAAAAGCGGTAGTAATATGTGTTACTACCGCTGTTTAATTTTTTACTTGTTCGCCGTTTTAATCTACTAAGCCATTATTTTATATAGAAGCTCTCGCACTGTTGCGGGTTCAAACGGTTTATCACAAATGGCATCAACTCCCGCTTGCGCAATATTAGCTAGGTGGGTGTCGTTTGCCTCTGAGCTCACCATTAAAATAGGAATATGCGAGTAAGCATTTGAGCCACGTACTGTTTCGGTTAACTCGCGGCCATCCATTTCTGGCATGTTGTAATCGGTAACGATTAAGTCGAACGACTGCTCGTTAAGTTGCTCTATCGCTTCTTTACCGTTTTCGGCCTCTACAGGCGCAGGAATCCCCATACCAGCAAGTACGCGTATTATGTGTTTACGCGCAAAGCGGCTGTCGTCAACCACTAACACACGCAGTAGCGTTACATCAAAATGATCAAGCTCTACTTCTTCTTCGCTTATAATATCGAGCGTTGCTTTTAGTGCGCGGGTAATAGCTTTTGCGCTAAAAGGCTTAGGTAAAATAGCCAGCACACCCGATTGGCGTAATTGCTCAAGGTATTTTTTATTACGCTCACTCGATATAAGCATAAAAGGTTGATGCTCAGTGTTAGGGTTTGATCTTATTTCTTGCAATAATGAATCGGCAGTGCCGTCAGATAAATACATAGAGCTTATTACTAAGTCAGGATGATAACTTGCTAATAAGCTAAGCGCTTGCATTTGTGTAGATGCAGTTTCAACTTGTTTTACACCACTTTCTAAAAGCGATTTTATTATTATTTTTTGCTGAACCTCTGAAGGCTCTACAAGTAAAATTGACAAGTTTGCTATTGCAGTTAAGTCGCTCATTCAGATCTCTTTAGTATTGTTATAATCAGGATAATAGTAACATTTTTGACTCGTTAATATTATATAAAGAGATTGTAATATTTAAGAAAACATTATCAATCTCTTTGAAATATAGCACTTATTAATTAGATTGAATGTAATCTAGTGCATTCATTTTTTTATACGTGACGTTAGCGTGCAAAATATGTGCAGGCTCTGGGTCAATCACTTCAACAGGAATGTCGTAATTTCGGGCTATTTCAATTGCCATTTGAGTGATATTGACACTAAATGAAGTGCCCATAAATACAATTTTATCGGCATTGAGCATACGCTGCTGTGCTTCGGATATTCTGTAAAGCTCGGTGTAGTATTCATCAAATAATAAAACAAAGGGCTTAAATGAATGATTTAGCTCTGGCATTTGATTTTGAATATTAAATAGCTCAAAAAGAGAGTCATGCAGGCGGCTTTCGTCTACGCTATCCCACGGGGTCATAAGCGGTTTGACTGCTTCCCCTTGCTTATGAAATAACGTCATTTGATCGAGCCTGCCATGTATAGCGATGTAATTTTTATTACCCGCTTTGCCATCAAGCCCATCTATATTTTGGGTAATTAAGTTTTTATCGCTAAGCCAATGGTGTACGTCGTTAGGGCCATGGTTACGATACGTTGCAAAACGATTGTAATACCAGGCTAAAAACTCGCGCGGATTGTTTTGATACATAGCACGCGTGGCCATTTCCATAGGTGTATAGTTTTTACTACCTATCGTCCAAAAGCCATCTTCGCCCCTAAAAGTAGGTATACCACTAGCAGCACTTACTCCTGCGCCTGTAATATAGAGCGTATTCACTGTGTTACCTCATAACCTGTTACATCGTTTATTACTTGCTGTTGGTTGTTCATACCGCCAATACGATATAAAGCCCCGTTGTGCTCAAGTAGCCCGCGGTGATCCATGCTGCCTTCGGCTAAAGGCGATAAAACTTGCCATGAATTTTGCTCAATATTAAAACGCCACACGTGTTTACTTGCCGGTGCTGGCTTTTTATTGTAGCCAATACCATCGTAGTTATAGGGGTTGTTAGAACCGGCCATCATGTAAATGTTGCCATTGTAGCTAGTAGCAGCCATGCGGTAATGCGACTCACCTGTAGGATGAGGTAACGTGCGCCAATCTATTTTTAGCATATTGTTATCATCTATTGTGCCTTTTAAACACTGCGCAACACCTGCAAAAGAGCGGCGTAAATCTGGATTTGCTTGGGTTTTAACGCCATCGCATATAACAATGGTGTTACCACTAATAGCAGCTGCTTGGCCAAATACGGGCTCGCCTAAAAAAGGTGATGCCTGTTGCCATATGTTGGTTTGGGTATCGTATACCTGTACTAAATTTACGTTTCCATCGTTATGCCAGCCGCTAATAAGGTAAATGTAGCGCTCTTTGTAACTAATCGCTACGCTGTCATCTACCGGTACTGGCATACTTGCAAGGTGTTTGTATGTATTGCTTTTTATATCGAAACGGTACACATCGGGGCTTGAAATTTCAGTATGATCGCTATCTACCGTATAACCACCAAATATATAGGCGTATTCACCTAAGCCCACTGCAGTACTCGCTAAGCGCCCCTTTAAAGGCAAGCTTGAAGGCACGCTCGCTTGTTGCTGCCATGCGCTCTCACCTAATTTAAGTGAAAACACCTTGTTGTGTACATCGCTATGTTGTTTGTTTTTACCAAGCCCCATAAAACTTAAAAAGTAGCTTTGGTTTTGAACTGTAACCTTAGCTACGGCATTGTTTGCAACGGGCTCTGGTAAGGCAGGAAGGCTTGCTAATACTACAGAAAAAAGAAGGCTCATAAGGTAATTAATTTAAAGGTGGCTAATGCACTTAAGGTAATTTATTTTACGCTGATGAACCAGTATTAATGCAGTTATTTGACTAAGCTCGCCTCAGTTAAATGTGTAATTAAACATAATACCAAATGACAATTTATGGCTATTTTTATTCTGTAATTAAGTTTGTAGCAAATTTATTATATTTTATAAACCTACTCGTAAATTTAACTACCGCCACGCTAATAATAATGATTCAAACTAACTTATTATTTACGTTATAAGCTGATGTATTAGCGACGAAAACATATAAAAGCTCTTTATTAGGGCGTGTTGACCTTTGCGGATTGAAGTTTGTTCAATCTAGGGGCGATTAAATCGCGGCGCGAGGTTTGTAACCTAGTGGGCTAAGTAAAAACCGAGTAAAGCTTCCGCGTCCTGCTCACGCCCCTTACCTACATCCATGTAGGCAACAAAGAGTTTATCGCCCCTAGGCAGAACCCGAAGGGCAGCGCATGTTTGGCATTTATGCTGCGTTATCGCCTATTTATGGGGAACAACCACACTACACAGGCTCTGCCTTGCCTAAAAACCAAACACACTGCTGCAAATTCAACCATCAAAGATCAACACGCCCTAGTATTTAATCGCATTTTTTAATTGTGTTGCGCCAATACATGTTAACATTGTGTAATACCACATGTTTTATAAAACAGTGATTATTTTGATTGTGCAGGAGATATTGGTGAAATTATCACGACGTTTTTTTTGGCCATTGCTTTTAATTTGCCCTATTGTTGCGGCAGACCCATTTGAAGATGACGACCTAGACCTCGATACCCTTATGGGAATGGATGTACAAGCAACATCAGCCATGAAAAGAGCACAATCAGCTTTTGATACCGCATCATCTATCTATGTATTAAGCAAAGATCAAATTACTAATTCAGGGGCAACATCAGTCCCTGAAGCGCTAAAAATGGTGCCAGGGCTGATTGTACGTCAACTTGATAATAACCAATGGGCAATCTCATCAAGGGGGATTGCTTCTCGCTTTTCCAGTAAGCTATTGGTGATGATTGACGGGCAAAGCTTGTATACACCAAAATTTGCAGCCGTATATTGGGAAACCCTAAATGTGCCTTTATACGATATTGAACGCATTGAAGTAATACGAGGCCAAGGTGGGTTACTTTGGGGGAGTGATGCAAATAATGGTGTTATTAATATAATTACCAAAAACAGCCTTGATACTCGAGGTGGTTTTGCAAATGCAACAACGGGTAACCAAATTAATGCCGATGTAAATTTACGCTACGGTGGGGATATAAGTAACCAAGGTAGCTACCGTGTTTATGGCCATTTAAAAAATGCTAATGAGTCAAAAAAAGGTATTTCACTTCCTCCTAACGATACAACAAAACAGCATTCATTAGGCTTTAGAGCCGATTTTACCCCCAGTGATGAATGGTCAGGCTTAATTCAAGGTGATGTAACTCACTCTACACTTGGCCAAAACTACCGTGGTGTAATAGACGAATCTAACGAGAACATTGCGTTTTCAGATGATTTAAAACGCACTGACTCACGTATTATGGCTCGACTCGAAAATAGAATGTCGCCAGATGCAAATCAAATGATACAGCTATCTTGGTTAAAGCAAAATGGCTCGCAAGACTATATAAAAGAAGACTTTGAATCGATAGATATTGATTATCAGATGAATTTTATATATCAATCTTTACAACTCGATTGGGGGTTAAACTACCGGTATAACTCTATTTCATTTGCAGAGAGTTTATTTTTAGATAGTGATAAAGACTTTGATGATCTCACGCAATTTGGTGTGCTTGTTCAAGCCCAATACAATGTAACCCCAGATAAGTTAGACTTTATTATTGGTACTAAAGCCGATCATAACGATTTAACCGGTTGGGAAAACCAACCTTCAGCAAGGTTTATATATAAACCAACTCAAAACCATTTAACGTGGGGGGCTGTGTCTCAAAGTGTTAGAACCCCTACACTAATTGAATTTAACGACAACTTTAGAGTTAATGGCACAAGAGTACAGGACCTGGCTGTATTAAGCTCAGGTATTCAAGCCTTAGATAATTACCGAATTGCGACCTACCTAAATGGCAATGACAAAGTAAAATCAGAAAAGTACCTGTCTTACGAATTAGGTTATCGATTTAGCGATAATGACTGGTCAGTGGATCTATCGACTTATTATACTGATGCAAAAAATGTTGCTGTAATTGATATGAATGCACATGATGAGCAATTTGGGCCAATACTTGATTTGTTTCTTGCAGGAAGAATTCCAGAAGTTTTTCAAGCTTTAACAACAACTCGCATAGACTTAGACTTTGCATCAGTTGCAGATACAACAACAAAAGGGTTTGATGTGCTGCTCTCGTGGCAACCACTTGATAACCTAAATACTGAGTTAGGTTATAGCTATACAAAATACACCTACGACTTACCTCCTAGAGTTGAGCCTGCCATAGGGTATGACTCAAAAAACAGGCAGCTATTTGCTAAAGCTAATTATACTTTTTTAACTGATCATAATGTATTTGCAACCCTGCGCGCAGAGAACTCTAATGCATACAATACAGACAGTTACACAACGCTAGATATTACTTGGAATTGGCAACTCAGCCCTGTGTGGGCAACAGCACTTTCGGGTAAAAACCTATTTGCAGGTTCACATATTGAATATAACAATACGCGCGAAACATACACGCTACCAAACTACATTGATGAATGTATAACTTTTACTGTTTCGGCAACCTTTTAAGCAAATAAGATGTGTAAATTAAGAAGCTTAATCCATAGTATATTGATAACGCTCATTCTTTTTAGTGTGGGCGCTAATGCTGTGGAAAAAGAATATATGCTAAAGGCAGGCTTCTTATACAATTTTGCTCGATTTGGAAGCTGGGATCAGCCGTTAGATAACTTAAAGCAGTTTACAGTGTGCAGCCCCGACAAATATTTTATCGATGTAGCTAATAGTGCTTTAAAAAACAGAACTATAAAAAACTTACCACTGCATAATAAACTTATTACGCTTGATGACACCTCCATACGTGGCTGCAATATTGTGTTTATAACTTCTAATACATTTGCAAAGTGGCAAACGGCTAACATCGCCACTGTAAAAAATATAATGGTAATTGGCGAAAGCGACTCATTTATAGAAGGTGGCGGGCACATTAGGTTCTTTCTTTCTGCGGGAAAAGTTCGTTTTGAAATTGCACCCAAACAATTAAAAGATGCAGGTATTACAATGAGCTCAAAAGTATTACGCCTTGCTCGCGTTGTGCAAAGGTAATGTAATGAAAACTTTATTCGCACTAAACACTATCAGTAAAAAATTATTAGTTATTTTAATGAGCGTTGCACTTGCCTCTACCGCTACAGTGACTATTGTATTTAGTGCTTATGAGATAAATAGCGCAAAAGAAGAACAAATAGAAAGCTTAGACTCCCTTTCGAAAATGCTAGCACCAAATATAACTACGGCTCTTATGTTTGATGACCTAGACGCAGTTCAAGAGCTAATAAATCCTATTCTAATGCGCTCTGACGTAGTAAGTATAACGGTGTATAACCAAAGTGATGTTCAACTTGCTGTCGCACTCTCAACCAAGCAAGAGCTCGATCATAGTATCGAAGTAAACACTCCCCTTACGTTTGAAACCAATAACTATGGTTTATTAAAAATAAGAGCTAACGATAGCTATATTCAAAACAAAATTTCTTTTTATAGCAAATTTTTAATTGTTTTGATGACATTTACCTTCGCTGTAAGCTTAGTTTTATCTTTATTATTAAGACGTCGCTTTTTAAACCCTATACTTTACCTAGCACAAACAGCAGATAAAATTACTACATCACACGACTATAGCTTGCGTGCTAAACAACTATCAAAAGATGAAGTAGGCCAGCTTACGGCCTGTTTTAACGATATGCTATCCAATATTGAACAACGAGAAAACTCATTAGAAAACCAAGTTAAACTTAGAACTAATGAACTTGAAAGCGCTAATATTCAATTACATCAATATGCTTATCAAGATGGCTTAACAGACCTGCCTAATAGACGTTATTTTTACGAAAAAATACAAAGCTTAATAAGCGTAAAAGATATGACTTTTGCACTTATCTTTATAGATTTAGATGGTTTTAAAGAAGTTAACGACAGCCTTGGGCATGACTACGGTGACTTACTATTGCACCAGGTAGCAATCCGGTTACAAAACTGCATAACCAGCAAAGACACTGTTGCTCGATTAGGCGGAGATGAATTCACTTTGATTTTAGAAGGCGTTAGCAACGCTAATCAAGCATCAAAAATTGCTGAAACAGTCAAAAGTAGCCTAATGGAAAGTATAAAGATAAAAAATGAAACGGTTTATGTCACAGCCAGTATAGGCTTAACATTTTACCCTGTTGATGGCCAAACTGTTGAAGAGCTTGTAAAACGAGCCGATCAAGCAATGTATTTATCCAAAAATAAAGGCCGTAACCGCTATGAGTTCTTCTCTTATGAAATAGAAGAAAGAGCAACGCAAAGGCGCCTACTTATAGAGGAAATTAGAGTAGCACTGGATAAAAAACAATTTGAGCTATTCTATCAACCAATATTCTCAATTGATGGTTTATCAGTACCTAAAGCTGAAGCACTGATTAGATGGAACCACCCAAAGCGAGGTTTAATTGGCCCGAATGAATTTATACCTGTAGCAGAGAAAAACGGCTTAATAGGAGATATTGGTCATTGGGTTAAATCTCAGGCGATTAAAGATACTGTCGATTTTAACAAGCTGAGTAAAGACGCAGTACAAGTAAGTGTAAACACATCGCCTTTAGAAATAGACCGTGCCGGGCAGTGGGTAGATGACTGGATAACCGCAAGTAAAGAATCTCAACTACCTAACAACACCATACTTATTGAAGTAACAGAAAACACCTTAATGGACCCCGACTCTTCAATACAACGCCAACTAAAACGTTTAAGTGCTATTAACATAGATATAGCGATTGATGATTTTGGTGTTGGCTACTCATCTCTCGCTTACTTACAACGACTAGATATAGATATTTTAAAAATAGACCGTTCATTTATTCAAGATATTGAATCTAACGACAACAGTATTGCGCTAGTGAAAGCCATAATTACAATGGCACATAACCTAGATGTTATGGTAGTGGCTGAAGGGGTGGAAACAAGTAGGCAATATGAACTATTGAAACACCTTAGCTGCGATTATATTCAAGGCTATATTTTTTCAAAAGCAATTACAAAAAAAGAGTTTATAAAAAAATATATCACGAAAAATATTGGTTAGAGGTAACCTGAACTCGAATTGCTAGGCTCAGGTTATTTACTTTGTAACGTATAGCTAGAGCGTGTTGATCTTTGCGGATTGAAATTTGTTCAATCTAGGGGCGATTAAATCGCGGCGCGAGGTTTGTAACCTAGTGGGCTAAGTAAAAACCGAGTAAAGCTTCCGCGTCCTGCTCACGCCCCTTACCTACATCCATGTAGGCAACAAAGAGTTTATCGCCCCTAGGCAGAACCCGAAGGGCAGCGCATGTTTGGCATTTATGCTTCGTTATCGCCTATTTATGGGGAGTAACCACACTTCATAGGCTCCGCCTTGCCTAAAAACCAAACACACTGCTGCAAATTCAACCATCAAAGATCAACATGCCCTAGTTAAACAATAACTCACAACCAACGCGGCACTAGTTGTTTATACTCTTTATATTCCCCAGGGAAGTGCTGCTCAAGATGAGCTTCTTCAACTAAAGTTTGTCTGTATACCGCAATCATACCAACAACTAAGCAAATTAGGCTAAACACACTTGGTAAAGCTAAAAAGAAACCGATTTGTGCAGCTACAACACCTAAGTACATTGGGTTTCTTGAAAATTCATACAGGCCATTTGTTTTGAGTTCTCTCGGGCCGCGAGGATCTACTCCTGATCGCCAAAGCGAAGCCATATGAAAATGAACAAACATTGTCAGTACAAAACCAGCCGTTAGTAAAATATTTCCAAACATAACACCTGGCCAACCATTCAACACATTTAGCAAACCTAGATAGCTATCAACCTCAGGAATAAACACGCGTAGCACACAAACAAACCATATAGCCGCTCTAAAAAACTTAAACACCATATGGTTCCACCAACTAGCGCAAAATTGCTCGCCAGGAAAAATGACTCCTTTTGGAGTTGAACGATTCTTATAAATAATTCTGAAGGTATAAAAGCCAGCAACGAAAGTATAAAAAAGTGCTAGGTATATTCGTGTAAATTCGATAAGTGATGCAGAGTCATCTAAAAAAAGCGGTTGATTCATTGAGGTTGGACTCTCATTCATAATTAATACTAAAGTTATAAGCACATATTAGTATTCATACGCCATACAAACAAGAGAAGTAATTAGTTTGTGATAAATTTATTAAATACACCGCCTACTCTTACAAACTTTATTACTTTAAGCCCTAACTACATCAATGTAACCGCTATTACTGATGAAGTTAATGTGTGTTAGTAACCCACTTTATATAATGTGGAACATGTAGCTAACTGTTTTTCACTTGTCTGCAGACGTAAAAAGCCCGACTATTTCTAGTCGAGCTCTCTATAATTTAAAGTCGGTGCACTACGCAGTAGAATGTCGTAGTCCCCACAGCGCTCGAGAGTCACAGTGAAATGCTACACTATCATTGTGTCGGGGCGGCCTTCCGTGGGGTTCGCCTTCAGCTGTTTTGTTTGATGTATAGGAATACAAATGCCGTGGAGTACAGGACGTACGAGAGCGGCACTACTGAGTTCGGCATGGACTCTTGGCTATTTACTAAACCTCAGACAGAAAAAAACCCGTTACATTGCTGTAACGGGTTTCTTTAATTTGAAGCCTGGTAATGTCGTAGTGCTCACAGCGGTGGAGAGCCACATAGCCAATGCGACACTATCTTTGTGTCGCGATATGAGTGTGTGTTAATTACGCACATTTTACTTTTCTGCAGACGTAAAAAAGCCCGACTATTGCTAGTCGGGCTTTCTACAATTTGAAGTCGGTGCGCTACACAGTAGAATGTCGTGGTGTCCACAGCGCTCGAGAGTCACAGTGAAATGCTACACTATCATTGTGTCGGGGCGGCCTCCCGTGGGGTTCGCCTTCGAGCTGTTTTGTTTGACTACTGAGCTCGGTATGGCCTCTTGGCTATTTACTAAACCTCAGATAGCAAAAAACCCGTTACATTGCTGTAACGGGTTTCTCTTATTTGAAGCCTGGTAATGTCCTACTTTCACATAGCAAATGCTACACTATCATCGGCGCTGTTTCGTTTCACTACTGAGTTCGGCATGGAGTCAGGTGGGTCCAAAACGCTATTGTCACCAAGCAAATTTGGTGCAAAGGATTAATGATAAGCACGTAGTGCTACTATTTCCTTTGCGCAAGGTGCCTCTACTTTAACGCTACGCGCTAAGAGTCACCTCATAAATTTGGAAAATATCTGATAATATTTTTTAAGTTTCTAAGTAATATCTACTTTAGTCATTAACTTCTGTCGCTTTACTGTCACAAAACGCGTTTGGCGTTGTATGGTTAAGCCTCACGGGTAATTAGTACAAGTTAGCTTAATGGCTCACACCACTTCCACATCTTGCCTATCAACGTTGTAGTCTTCAACGGCCCTTCAGAGACTTTAAAAGTCTAGTGAGAAATCATCTCGAGGCCTGCTTCGCGCTTAGATGCTTTCAGCGCTTATCAGTTCCGAACGTAGCTACCGGGCAATGCCATTGGCATGACAACCCGAACACCAGCGGTTCGTTCACTCCGGTCCTCTCGTACTAGGAGCAACCCCTCTCAATTCTCAAACGCCCACGGCAGATAGGGACCGAACTGTCTCACGACGTTCTAAACCCAGCTCGCGTACCACTTTAAATGGCGAACAGCCATACCCTTGGGACCGACTTCAGCCCCAGGATGTGATGAGCCGACATCGAGGTGCCAAACACCGCCGTCGATATGAACTCTTGGGCGGTATCAGCCTGTTATCCCCGGAGTACCTTTTATCCGTTGAGCGATGGCCCTTCCATTCAGAACCACCGGATCACTATGACCTACTTTCGTACCTGCTCGACGTGTCTGTCTCGCAGTTAAGCTGGCTTCTACCATTACACTAACCGTACGATGTCCGACCGTACTTAGCCAACCTTCGTGCTCCTCCGTTACTCTTTGGGAGGAGACCGCCCCAGTCAAACTACCCACCAGGCACTGTCCGTAACCCCGATTCAGGGGCCAACGTTAGAACATCAAAACTACAAGGGTGGTATTTCAAGGACGACTCCACAAAAACTAGCGTCTCTGCTTCAAAGTCTCCCACCTATCCTACACATGTAGGTTCAATGTTCAGTGCCAAGCTGTAGTAAAGGTTCACGGGGTCTTTCCGTCTAGCCGCGGGTACACAGCATCTTCACTGCGATTTCAATTTCACTGAGTCTCGGGTGGAGACAGCGTGGCCATGGTTACACCATTCGTGCAGGTCGGAACTTACCCGACAAGGAATTTCGCTACCTTAGGACCGTTATAGTTACGGCCGCCGTTTACCGGGGCTTCGATCAAGAGCTTCTCCCTAAGGATAACCCCATCAATTAACCTTCCGGCACCGGGCAGGTGTCACACCGTATACGTCATCTTGCGATTTTGCACAGTGCTGTGTTTTTAATAAACAGTCCCAGCCACCTGGTCACTGCGGCTCCCGTCCGCTTAGAGAGCAAGTCTCATCACAGATAGGAGCGTACCTTCTCCCGAAGTTACGGTACGATTTTGCCTAGTTCCTTCACCCGAGTTCTCTCAAGCGCCTTAGTATTCTCTACCTGACCACCTGTGTCGGTTTGGGGTACGATTCGGTATAATCTGAAGCTTAGAGGCTTTTCCTGGAAGTATGGCATCAACAACTTCATCACCTTGGTGACTCGTCTCGTGTCTCAGGTTTAATGTTCGTCCGGATTTACCTAAACAAACGCCCTACTCACTTTCACATGGACAACCATCGCCATGCTTGCTTAGCCTTCTCCGTCCCCCCATCGCAATTATACCAAGTACGGAAATATTAATCCGTTTCCCATCGACTACGCCTTTCGGCCTCGCCTTAGGGGTCGACTTACCCTACCCTGATTAACATGGGATAGGAACCCTTGGTCTTCCGGCGTGCGGGTTTTTCACCCGCATTATCGTTACTCATGTCAGCATTCGCACTTCTGATACCTCCAGCATGCCTCCCGGCACACCTTCAACGGCTTACAGAACGCTCCCCTACCACTCAACGTAAACGTTGAATCCGCAGCTTCGGTGCATAGTTTAGCCCCGTTACATCTTCCGCGCAGACCGACTCGACCAGTGAGCTATTACGCTTTCTTTAAAGGATGGCTGCTTCTAAGCCAACCTCCTGGCTGTCTGGGCCTTTCCACATCGTTTCCCACTTAACTATGACTTTGGGACCTTAGCTGGCGGTCTGGGTTGTTTCCCTCTTCACGACGGACGTTAGCACCCGCCGTGTGTCTCCCGGATATTACTTTACGGTATTCGGAGTTTGCAAAGGGTTGGTAAGTCGGGATGACCCCCTAGCCTTAACAGTGCTCTACCCCCGTAAGTATTCGTCCGAGGCTCTACCTAAATAGATTTCGGGGAGAACCA